>DULU01000095.1 GCA_012840225.1 Bacillota bacterium | reverse complement strand
GGCGGGACCAGCCGGTACAGCGGGACCGCTCAATACTTTCTTTATTTCCGCCCGGCCGGCCGGCGAATCATCCACCCCGGCAACCACCAGGTGGCGGACGGGGGATGGTGTGGGAGGGGATAGCGTAAGGGCGGATAGCGAAGGGGCAGATAACGTAGGGGTGGATAACGCAGGAGCGGGCAGCGTAACAGTTACTTTCTCATTGCGCAACACTCTGGCTCCACCAGTCGCCAGAGCCTTCTCCATCTCATCCACCTCATCAGGATACGCCAGATCGTTGTCGCCCATCACCGCCAATACCGGGGCAATAGCCGACAATTCCCCAACGAAGCGGCGGAGCAGCGGTTTCTCCATCTCCGGCTCATCGCTGTAATCACCGGTCAGGAATATAACATCCGGCTTGGCCTGCCTCGCCATTCTTAACACTTTTTCCTGATAAGCTCTCTCCCGCCTGCCGGGCCGCAAATGCAGGTCGCTCAGATGGAGCAGTCTGCAACCTGGGGAGGAACCAGCACCCACAGCAGAAGTACCAGCACCAGTACCAGCGCCGGCACCCCTACCCGTGGCCACACCTGCGGCAGGCCGCCCCGGATACCTGGACTGCCCCGGATGCGCCAACCCCCCCGGCCTCCCCGGCCGCCCCAGGTGCACCGCTTCTTCTTCCAGAACAACATCCCAGGGTTCCACCATAAAGCCCCGCACGGCGCAGTAGACCCCGCAGGCCGCCGCCACAAGGAGAATGAAGGTAAGGATCATCGACATGTAATTAATCCTCTTCGTCGGAGAAGCCGCGTGCCGCCCGGAAAGCTAAGGCATATAGGCGGTCGGCATAGCGGGCCGAAATCTGCTCCCAGGACATGCTCTTATTCTCCCAGTGCTCAACCAGCGCTTTTTCTTCTTCCAGGCGCAGCCGGATCGCCGGAGCCAGTGACGCCGGGAAGTGCAAGGTATGTCCGATACTGGTGATATAATCATCCACCGGCACCAGCCGGGTGAGAATCACATCGCCAATATGCAAGGTATTGGCAGGTAGCGGCCAGGTTACATTCACCGCCTTGCTCCCCCCGCATAACGCCCGCAGGGTGAGAATCCTCATCCCGCTCCTCCGTACCTCAAACGCCTCATGCGCCCCATGCGCCCCGCCCCCACCAGGCGGTGGCACCTCAACCTCATATTCACCCGAACTGCTGCTCTTGACACCCTCCACCACATAATACCCCGGGTGACAGTCCTGCCAGGAAGCGAGTTGTCTCCTGATGGCCGCCGGCAGCTTGCCCTCGACCACAGCTTCGCTCAACAAAGTCCGCCCCCCACGCACCGGGATGGCCCAATCGAAGTGATACCAATCATTGAAGCAATCTTGCCAGAAAGTATCCTCCCTGGCACATCCCACGCAGGTAAAAAAGTGCTCCTCGGCACGGTGGTGAAGGCCGTGGTGAGCCTGGGCATATTCGGCCAGAGCCGCCCGCAGCTCGATCAGGCGGGCCAAAATGGCGGTTTGCTCACGAGGCACGGCATCCAGGCCGGCGCCCAAAATCTCTTCCGCCCTCCGCCAGTGCTGCTCATCGGTGGCGACTCCAAGGCGGCGGAGTATGCCGTCCACCGGATGCTCCACGCAATAGCGGTCGTCGAAGGGCTTGATATCCAGCGCAGCCACAATAAGGGCGGCGTTGCGCCTCACGGTGCCGGCATTGGTATTATATGCCCGGGCCAAGGCGGCATAGTTCACGTGCCAGCCCTCCACCCGGCCCAATACGCTGTGCACCGCGGCCGCCCAAGCAGCCATCGCCCTGATGCGCGGCCTCTCCTCTGCGCAGAAATCGTGCCATATCCACAAGGCACTGTCGACATGCTCCGCACTCACCTTAGCCTGCTCCAGGCAAGCGGTCAAAAGCTCCGCCACCTCCGCATACTCCGGAGTAATCCAGACAGGTTTGTCCAGCTTTGCTGCCGGTACATAATCATCTGCTTCGCTATGGGGGAGCGGAAGCAGCGCCGGAGACAACTCCGGAGACAGCGCCGGAGACAACTCCGGGGATGAGGACAGTGATGGAGATGAGGACAGTGATGGGGATTCTGTCCTGATCCTGCTGATCACATCAAAGCGGTGCCGGACAGAATGGCCGAGCCTGGTATGGATCACCTGCTTTGTATATGGTACAAAATCGGGTGAAGCGCAAAGCACTTCCAGGCGATTCCCCACCACCCGCACATCGACCGCCAAACCCGGCCAAACCGTCACCTCGGGTACGAGATGCCATTCACCTGCGCCTGGATCCAACCTGCTGCCGATGCCGGATTTACCCACCGCTGCGGAGCTGCGCATGGACTTGATGCAAGCCTTTAGATCAATTATTTCATATATCAGCCGCACCCTGACGGAACAATACTCTTCAGCCAGCTGATCGGCTAAATTATCGATAATATCGTTGAATATAAAGCCCTGCTCGTTGAGGAACTCGGCCCAACTGCCCCCTCTATTGCGGCAAAAGCGGCGGTATTCACCCCTGATCAGCTGCAACACCAGGCTGGTCAACCGCTCGGGCAGAAGAGTAGCCCCGCCCGGCATCTCCCAACCATCTCCCACCTTCATCAGCCGGCCTACCATTAGGTTGCCGACAGTGGCCTGCCCTTCCAGCAAAGCCGGGGGCGGCAGCCGCAAGGCATATTCCCCGCCCAGCAATAAATCACAGGCTTTTACACCACCCTGATGCAGCTCTTTTATACGGAAGACGGAAAAGTATGAGTGGCGCCAATCATCCAGCAAAAGTTTGGCGCGGGACGAAAGCTCATAGGCATTTTCCATCTCAAATAACTCAATAAGCCGGTGCCCGTTGCTCAGGCGATAATCATATATAAACCATTCCATGAAGCGGTTATAGGCCGCCTGCCCCAGCTCATCCTGCATCTCATCCGGGCTCTCACCAAAAAAGAAGGAAAAAGCATCCTCAAACTCTTCGTTGAAACGGGGTTTGGCAGCATATCTGGAGAGCTTGTGGCGCAACTCGCAGGCAACTTCCTGCCAGCCGCCGTTGATCAGGCATTTCATTACTTGCTCTCCTTCCTTTCCAGCAGAACCGGCATGAGGCGTACTATAGTTCTACAGCAGTGTGGGAGGTTATTCTGCACGGCCGGACAAACATCCTCCCATTTCTCATAAGCTCAAGCAACAAACGGCTCCACCGATTCAGTGTGTGCAGATCGGGCTGCCGGCGTTACAAAAATCGGGAGAAAATAGGTAAGGAAGGAGAAAAAACCTGGCTGGCGATGGGTGATGGGGTCACGGGGGTGATGGGGTGAAGGGATGAAGGGATGAAGCGGTAACGGAATTACCGGAAAAATGCGGAAGGAGAGTCGGATGCGATGTTAGGGGGCATGATGGTTAGCGGAGCAGGATGGCTGCCGGGTGAGATGGTTACATAAGCTATCGGCAATCGCTCCTGACCGGCGCCTCCGTCGCCCCCCAGTCACTCAATGGTCTATCGGGCAATCGATCAACCGGTCAATCGGTCACCCCAACCGGTATATGCACTTCATTTCCTGTCTCCACAGCAGCCTGGTAGGGCCCATACTCATCGGGACTGAAGCAGTTAAATTCGGTCATCATGCTGGCAAAAGCGTCCTCTTCCGCCTCCCCGCCATGTTCACTGTAGGCCACGAGCACCACCGGCCGGCGATGCTTCTGGCTCAGCCGCTTCTCCAGAGCGCTCAACTCGTGCAGATCGGTGTCGTCCAACTGGGCGAAGATATAGTCACGCACGGGAATAGCCTCCTATATACAGAATCAGCAGAGATACATCACACCACCGCAAAGCACGCCCGTCCCGGTCCCGCCCTGGTCCAGCCCTGGTCCAGCCCTGGTCCAGCCCTGGTTCCTTGCCGGCGTGCAGGTGATGCGAAGTGATCCGTATTACATAGGGAGCATTCCCGTCCGGTTGCCAAATTATTAATTCACGGCTTATTCACATTCACAGCTTATTCATGACGCAGCGCTTCCACCGGCTGGAGGCGGGAAGCTTTGTTGGCCGGGTAAACACCGAAGAATAAGCCGATGCAGAAAGAGTAGCCCACAGCCAAAATGATGGAGTTGAGCGAGACAATTGCCCGCCAGCCGCCGTAGTGCGCCAGCATGCGGGCGCCGAATATGCCCAGCAATATGCCGATCACCCCACCCGTGAGCGACAAGGCAATAGCCTCCGACAAAAATTGCAGCAATATCTCTCGCCGCTTGGCGCCGACCGCTTTCCGAATGCCGATCTCCCGCACCCGCTCGGTCACAGAGACCAGCATGATATTCATGATGCCTATGCCTCCCACCAAAAGCGACACCCCGGCGATCCCAGCCAGGAGCAAAGTAAAGGTATTCATGGTATCCTCCATAGCCGACACCATATCGGCTTGGCTGTTGAGGACATAAGCATTAGGATTCCCCAGCTTCTCCATGAGCAGAGCGTTCACTTCCGCCTTGGCCTGATTCATCAGCTTGGCATCGGCCACTTGCAGATAGATGGCCCGCAGCCGCTGGTTGCGATATAGGCGCCGCTGCGCCGTGGTGATCGGCACCAGCACCTGGTCGTCGATATTCATAAAGCCGCTTTGCCCTTTGCTGGCGAGTACCCCGCCCACCTCAAAGCGGACATTTCCGATTTTTACATACTGCCCCACCGGATCGACGCCCGGCGGGAAGATTTCCTCCGCCACACTGCTGCCTAAAATAGCCACCCGCCTTCTCCACTCCAGGTCGGCCTCGGTGAAAAACTCTCCCAAAGCTATGCTGTGGTTGCGGGCTGAGAGATAGTCGGGAGTGACACCGACGATGCTGGAGTTGATCGCGGTCTTTGGCCCCCTTACCGTCATATTCTGGGAAGCTTCCGGCGAAACGCCGAGACAGAGGAGACAGTTTTCCTTCAGGTATTCCGACAGCGCCAGATCGATGGCCCCGCCGCTGCCGCTGGCTCCGAACCCCGACTGCCGGTCCCCTTCCCGCCCGGGGGTGATGATCAGCAGGTTGGAACCCAAGCCCTGGATGTTCTCCGTCACCCGGGATTTGGCCCCCTCACCGATGGCCACCATCACTATGACGGCGGTCACCCCAATCACCACTCCCAAAACGGTCAGAAAAGAGCGCAATTTGTTGCTTTGCAGCCCAGATAGGGCAATGCGCAATACCTCAATAACCATCATTGGCCACCAACCTCCTCCATCTCCACCTCCATCTCCACCTCCGCCGGCATCCTTGCCGTTTGTTCCTGCAGCCTGTCATTTTTGATACAGCCGTCGTAGACCTCAATCAAACGACCTGCCCAGGCCGCCACCTGCGGATCGTGGGTGACCATCACAATGGTATTGCCCTCTTTATTCAGTTGGTCCAATATCTGCATTATTTCCAGGCCGGATTTGGAATCCAGGTTACCGGTCGGCTCGTCGGCCAGGATCAGCTTAGGCTGGTTGACCAGGGCCCTGGCTATGGCCACCCTTTGCTGTTGCCCTCCCGACAGCTCCGTCGGCCGGTGATGCATACGCTCGGCCAGACCTACATCCTCCAGCGCTTTCCTCGCTCTCCTTGCCCTCTCCCGGCCCGTCACCCCGGCATATATCAAGGGCAACTCCACATTTTGCAGGGCGCTGAGCTTGGGCAATAGGTTAAATGACTGGAATATGAAGCCGATGTATTTGTTGCGCACCTCCGCCAGTTCGGCATCGGAAAGGCGGGCTACCTCCTTGTTATCCAGCTTGTATGAGCCGGTGGTGGGCCGGTCCAGGCAGCCCAAAATATTCATCAATGTCGATTTTCCCGAGCCCGAAGGCCCCATGATGGCCACAAACTCGCCCGGCTTAATATGAAAGTTTATATCCCGCAAAGCCTGCACGGAGATGCGCCCGTTGTTATATACTTTGGTAATGTTCTGCAGCCTGAGCAATCAATTTCACCTTCGTTCAGCTGGCCTGTGGCCTGAGCTTGAGCCTCAAGCCCCCTGCCTGAGCTTCAAACCTTCGCCCGAGACTGAGCCTGAGCCTGAACATCATCAGGCCCCCTGCCTCGCCCATCACCCATATCTGCATCATCTGCCCATAATGCGGGACACCGGCATATTGGTCATCACCTGTATCCCGCCGACTGGTCCCCGACCGGCGCCACCGGCGGCTCCAGGAAAAGCAACCGGACCCGACACGATGACTTCCTGTCCTTCTTCCAGACCGCTCACTATTTCTATAAATCCATTGGAACGCAGGCCGACCTCAACCGGCACCCACACCGGATCGGCACCAGGTTCGGCTCCCGGCACCTGCACCAACGCCTCGCCGCGGCGGATGGTCACAGCCCGCTCGGGCACCACCAAAGCATTAGGTTTAAACACTACCTGTATCTCGGCATCGGCCGTCATGCCGGGGCGGAAGATGGGGTCATAGGTATTCAGTTCCACTTTGAGAGGATAGGTGACCACGCTGTAGCTCACCCTGGCCACACCGCCGATGGACAGCACCTTCCCGCTCAGCTCTTTGTCTTCCATGGCGGCCAGGATCACTTTAACCGGCTGCCCAGGCTTGACGGAGGAGATATCCATCTCGTCGACATAGCCTTCCATCAGCCACTTTTCGGCGGCGGCGACAGTTACCACCGGCGAGTTGGCCGAACCGGAGGGAAGTTCCTGCCCTTTGGTGACATTCACGGCCAGCACCATGCCGTCAAACGGGGCTTTCAGCGTCAATGAAGCCAAATTCTCTTCGGCAGCCCGCAAGGCGTTTTCCGCCTGGCGCACCTCCACCTCCGCCTGGATCACCGCATCTTTGGAAGCTTCTTTTTTCATGTTCTGCTCCGCCAGCGCCAGGTTGATCTCGGCCTGCTGCAGGCTTATGCGGGCCGCTTCCAGCTCCAGCGGATCAGGTCCGGCTTCCAAATTCTTCAGGCGCCACTCGGCCAACCTTACCGACTCCCTGGCGGACTCCACCTGGCTGAGCTGCAGTTCATATTCCGCCGACGAGATCGCCCCAGCCTGCAGCAGAGCTTCCCGGCTGGCCAATTCCCGCTCGGCCGCCTGCAGATTCACCTGAGCCTGACGCAAATTGGCTCTGGCCTGCTCCAGCTCCCCTTCGTCCGGCTGGTTCTCCAACGTCTTCAGCCTCAGAACGGCATTCAACCGCTCCTGATAGGCCTTCTGATACGCCAGTTCATTGTTGACGGCCGTTTTTTCATAATTTTCCCTGGCCACCGCCAATTTGGACCGGGCCAGCTCCAGACTATCCTTGGCGTTGGCCAGCGCCAGCTCTGCCTCGGGAGAAACCATGCGCACCAGGATCTGCCCGCTTTTCACCAATTCGCCCGGCTGCACCAGGATCTCGTCCACCTTGGCCGCCACTTTGTTGTACAGCGCTTCCTGCCGGCTGGGCGCCAGGGAACCCGTGGCATCGACGGAATTGGACATAGCACGCCGCTCTACCTTAGCCGTTCTCACGGCGGCAGTAACCCCGCCGGCGGCATTGCGCCCACCTCGCCAGTTAGCCAGAACGATACCCGCCACCACCAACAGCACTAATATTGCTGAAGCTATGATCCATCGGCGCCTTGTCATACACTTCTCCTCCAGCATCACGATTCAACTCTCAACTTAAGCCACAATAGGATGATTTTGTTCTACCCCACCAATTACCTCCAAATATATCAATTCTTTATGACGAAGATATGAACACAAGCTAAAATGTTGCCGGCAGTTTTTTGCAGCTACCAGACCCTCCACCAGGCCTCCCCACCTCACCTCTCCTCACCTCTCCTCACCTCTCCTCACCTCACAGCTCCCACCTTGCCGGTCTCGACCTCACAGCTCCCACCCCTCCAAC
The DNA here is from genome assembly GCA_012840225.1 of Bacillota bacterium. Taxonomy (GTDB): domain Bacteria; phylum Bacillota; class Limnochordia; order DTU080; family DTU080; genus DULU01. Next base: position 16,459 of record DULU01000095.1, on the reverse strand, counting down.
CTCCCCATCCTCTCCGGCTGTTGTATAGCACATTCGTATTTTGTAATATAATAACATGTATAGGAAGGAAGATGAGCGGAATGGCAAACAACAAGAAGCGCATGTATGAAATGCATGCCGAGATATGCAAAGCCCTCTCGCATCCCCGGCGGCTGGAAGTGCTTGACCGGCTGCGAGAGGGAGAAAAGTCGGTGGAGGAACTCTCCCGCCTGATGGAGATGCCGAAATCCAATCTTTCCCAGCACCTGGCCATCCTGCGCCAGATGCGCCTGGTGAAAACCCGGCGTGAAGGGCTGAATATTATCTATAGCATCGCCAACGAAAAAATCATCGAAGCCTGCGATACGGTGTCGGAAGTGCTGTTAAGCAATCTGACGCAAAACGAGGATATCGCTGCCATGCTGAAAAACCAGGACAGTAGCGACCCAAAATAACGCCCCAGCTACAACATGATTAAAAAGTAGTGGCGAACCGATCAGGTAAAGAGGATTCACCGCTCCACTTAGCGAAAGTGTATTTGTTTTCGCTTGCTTTGTCTTGTATACCTTTTGTATATTCATCTAGTACATAGCAAGCAAGCGAGAACAAGCCGTAAAGGTCACGGAGGCGATCCATTTGTCACGCGCACGTAACAAGAATCTATCGGTGTTGTCCATTTTTGGTTTGCTCCTGCCCCTGCTGTTATTGGTATGCCCGGTCCTGCCGGCGGCGGCGACCGCATCAGACGATGCCCCTGCAGCCCCTGCAGCCCCAGAAGCTCCAGCGGCTCCCGCAGCCCCTGCCGCCCCCGCAGCGGACACGGCAAATGAAAAAATCCAATTCACCTTGGCAGAAGCCATTGAACTCGCCATCAGCAACAGCAAAACCATGGCCCTGCAGCGCCTGGCCGTCCAGGAAGCGGAGTTGAATCTGAAAACCGCCAAGGTGAACTTAAACGTCACCTATACCCAGAAGCAGCTGGAAGATGCCGAGGCTTCGCTGCAGCGGGCCATCGCTCAAGCCGAGATCACCGAGCAGGCTCAGGCCCTCGCGGCCTGCGAGCGCTATATCAGCGTCCTCAAGGCCCAGCATACCCTGACTTTGGCTCAGGCGGCGGTCGATCAGGCGGAGCGGCAGCTCTCCCTCGTGCGGGAGCGCCTCAGCGTTGGATTGGCCACCGAAACCGATCTATATCAGGCGGAAAGCAACCTGCGCCGGGCACAGCTGACCCAGCGTCAGGCAGAAGCCGATCTGGCCAGCGAGAGAATCCAGTTCAACCAACTCCTCGGCCGCAACCTCAAAGCTCCCTTCGAGTTGGTCGATGATGTGCGCAATGAAATCCCCGCCTGGGACGATGAGAAGGATATAGAGAAGGCTCTGGCCAACCGCCTGGATATCCAAATACTGCAAAGCAACCTCGAACTCGCCGAGCGGAACCTGGAGGTAGCCGACCCCAAATACACCCCGCTGGCGCAGATCGAAAGGCTTAAGATGGAGGCGGAGCGCAGTCGGATCAATCTGGAGCAGGCCAAGATGAGAGTGATTCTGGAAGTGCGCAGCGCCATCGTGAATCTGGAGACCGCCCGCATCAACTCGGAACTGGCCGCCGATGCCTTTGAGCAGCAGAAAAAGCAGCTGCAGGTAGCCACCCTGCGCCACGACAGCGGCCTGATCACCACCGCCGAACTGCTCGATACCCAGGTGGAAACCAATCGGGCCGAAATCCGGGCTATGCAGGCTGTCTATGATGTGGAACTCGCTATTGCCCGCTATCTCAACGCCACGGGCAACGGTTACGTAAAGTATAGCGCGAAGGAGAAATAGACACTCCTCATGACCAGCAACAATCGCTCTCCGATAAGGCAGAGACTATTTACAGGATGGCCGGGGGCCGCACCTATTCTCACCACGGCCATCCTTATGGTCATTGCCGGGATGATCTGGACCATCCCGGCTTTCTGTTCTGATGCCGTCTCTGGTGCCGACTCGGGCACAGACTCCGGCACCGCCATACCCGGTTCCTCCGCCCTCGCGCCCACTTTGGCCGAGGCCACACTGGCCGAGATCAAAGTACCGGCCGGCTTTTTGCATCTTCTCAAGCAGGCCATGGCCGGTCCCAGGCATGAGCTTTTGACCGTGGAATACGCCCAGGACGCCTCCACCGCCCGCGCCGCCAATGGCGATTTGTCTTCCAAGCTCAGCACCAGCTTCCAGTTATTAGGCGTCTCGCCATTATCCAGCTCCAGCCTAAGCACCGGAGTCGATAACACCGGGTTGGTGGCCGGTCCGACGCTCACCTATACTCTCCCCATCGGCAAGGGGCAGCTCCAGTTGAATCTGGGTCTCGCTGCCCGGGTAAAAAGCAGCGACGGCTCAACAGCCTTTGTCCCGCAAGCCGGGCTCAGCGCCAACCTGCCCCTCTTCGCCGGCAAGGACACCCGCCGTTCCGCAGCCCAATTCGACCTGGCTCAGGCCCGCTATGACTACCAGGTGAAAAAGCGGCAGCTCATAGCCGATACCATTGCCGCCGGCTTTCAATACCGGCAAGCGGAAATTGATCTCACCCTGGCCGATCTGGCTTTGCATTTAGCCCAGGCTGAATATGAGAAAGCCACCCTGCATCACAGCCAGGGACTACTATCTTACACAGAATTGAGCCGGCTGCGCTCGGCCTGGTATGCCGCCCAGGACGATCAACTGGCCGCCCAGCGGGCTTTAAGCGCGGCGCTGCACCGCCTGCAGAACCTGACGGGGAAGGAGCCCTCATCCCTGCTGCCGGCGACGGCGGGTTACGAAGCCATGGCAAGTAACGGAGGAGCCCAGGCAACCTCAGCCGCCCAAGTTCCGGCCGCCCAGGTTCCGGCTGCCCCGCCGGACATCCTCCACCCCAGCCGGCAGGAACTGCCGCAGGATGAAAAAGGCTGGATAGATCTGGCCATCGCCATCCGGGGCGACGTACAGCTCGCCCGGGAAGCCGTCAAGTTGGCTGCCGATGAACTGAATAGGGTCAAAGCCACCGCCCACCGCAACATCTCTTTGGTGGCCGGGGTGAGCTGGCCCAAAGAGCTCTCGGAAACCAAAACAGACCTGAGAACCGATGTACACCTGGGCATTAGCGGCACCGTATATTTATTCGACATCCGGCGCTCTGAAACCGTCACCTTGGCCGAGCTGCAACTCTCCGAGGCTGAATTGCGGATGCGGCAAACCATCGCCGCCGTGGAGCAGGCTGTCGCCAATGCCTGGTGGGAAAGGGAAGCTGCCGCCCGTGCATTGGCCCTCGCTATGGCAAACCTTGACCGGGAGGAGCTGCTCCTCGCCGCCACCAAGGAAAGGTTGCTCGAGGGTTTGGCCGTACCGCTGGATGTGCTGGCCCAGGAGCTGGCCGTCGCCCAGCAGAAGGCCCGCGTCCATCGCCTGGAAGCCAACCTGGCACAGCTGACCCTGGCGTTATGGCAGGCCGCCGGGCTGGATATAGCCGAGTTGAATATCTAACGGCCGCAGGTTTGTGGCACATGGCGGGTAAACCGCATTTATGCATCGACTCATTACCAATGAGGTGAATCAGGTGTCAAAGAAAACCTTGCTTTTTAAGGCACACGGCTACGGCTTCACGGCCGTCCTGTTGTGCTTGTTCTGCTCCATCTGCGCCAGTCTCTTTATCTTCGCCTTCGCTCCCGCCCCTTCCGCTGAAGCCGCCGATGTGTTCAGCCAGTCTCTCGTCTCCGTCGGCTCCGGCTATGTGATCGCCGACGCCGACATCGGCGTAGTCTCCTTCGCCATAGAGACCACCGCCGCCGAAGCCGGCGCTGCGCACCAGCTGAATCTGGAGACAATCGAACGCATCTCCCAAGCCATGCAGGCCGCCGACATACCCGGCTTAAAACTCGTGGTCCGCCAACCCAGCATCTGGCCCAAAACCAGTCTGATCAGCAAAGAGACGCAGTATACCGCCAGCGCCGGGCTGGATGTCCATACCTCGGACATAACGCTCGTGGGACGGGTGGCGGACATCGGCTTGCAAAACGGCGCTAATTCCATACAAAACATCCGCTTCGATCTGTCCGACTTAACGCAAGTCCGCCAGAAAGCCCTGGAAGAAGCGGTTATGGACGCCATCGCCAAAGCTAAGGTGATGAGTGATGCGGCAGGACTGAAAGTGGTCACGGTACGGGAATTGCGGGACGCCAACGACATTCAGGTGCACAATCCCAGCGCTTTACAAGCCTCCGGCACCGCTACCGGCACCAGCCAGTCGGCCATACCTATGGCGCTGACTACCCCTATCTATCGCGGCCAGGTGATCGTCATGGCTACCGTCACGGTGGTATTTGACGTCATAATTGATAAGACCAAGGATGTGCTCGGGTTGTCCACCAATCCGCAATAACCACCTGTAACTGCGGCCTCGCTGCACGCAGGCTCCCCGACAGGCGGCCCACACCCGCACACACCCGCACACACCCGCACACACCTGCAAACACTTGCACACACCAGCACCACCCGCACACACCCGCACACACCTGCAAACACTTGCACACACCAGCACCACCCGCACACACCCGCACCACACGCCACAGTCGACAGCCGGCCCCTCCCAGCCGGCTTTTTATTGTCAATGCATATTAAGGAAGCTTAAGCAGAGGGTGAATATGGCGCATATCAAAAAAATTGTAGCGGTAATATTTATCTTTTGATACAACTGCCGCTGCGATATGGTTATAATTTCCAATGCCTGTCTTTTCTGGCGCACTTGCCACCACACTATGCCATACAAAGCGAAGGCCGTCATAAAGAGTATGGAAATAAACAAAAACAGCCTACCCACCGAGCTAGCACCTCCGGGAAAAGAACCGTAATCATAATAACACAAAATAATGGTTGTCTTTGTGTCCCACATCACTTCCTTAACCATTACTTTACTCTATCAATCAATGCGCACCTTCTCTACCGGCAAATAGACTTGCTCATTGGCAGAAAATACCAGGTCGGCACTCAATTCGGACTAATTTTTGGCAGATAATATAACGTACCCCAGGTATCACATCTCCATAATACCAACCGCAGCAAGAGGAAAGGAGCCTTCACCAATAGACATAATAGAGCATCTCACCGGATGGTTTGTCGCCCAGGGTTTATCCGCCGGAGTGGCAGGTATTGCCGCCAACACCATGGCAGCACTGGTCATTATTTTGTTTGTTTCCTTAGCCGATATATTAACAAAGAAAATAATACTCCCCCTCCTCACCCGCTATATCAGCCGCAACCGTTTCCGCTGGGACGATGCCTTGCTCGAACGGAAAGTGCTCATCCGGCTGTCCCTTTTTACCCCGGCCATAGTGATCTTTATTTTCTCCGGAATCTTTCCCGGCCACCATAGGCTGCTGCAGCGGCTCTCCCTTTCTTATATGGTGCTGATCGGCATATATGTGATGGACGCCTTCCTCGATGCCGTGGAAGATATTTACAAAACCTTCGAGATCGCCAAACACAAGCCCATCACCAGCTTGATGCAGGTGTTGAAGATTGCGGTCTATGTGCTGGGCGGCATCTGGTTTATATCCACCCTGATCGACCGCTCCCCTCTCCTGCTCCTGAGCGGTATCGGCGCCCTCACCGCCGTTTTCCTGGTGGTCTTCAAAGATTCCCTCCTGGGCTTGGTGGGCGGGATACAGCTGGCCGCCAACGACATGGTACGCATCGGTGACTGGATAGAGATGCCCAAATATGGAGCCGATGGTGATGTAATCGACATCTCCCTGAACACGGTGAAAGTGCGCAACTGGGATAAAACCATCACCACCATACCGACCTACGCCCTTATCTCCGATTCCTTCAAAAACTGGCGAGGCATACAGCAGTTCGGAGGGAGGAGGATAAAAAGGGCGGTCTATATCGACACCACCAGCATCAAATTCTGCACTCCGGAGATGAAGGAGAGATTCAGGAAATTCCAGCACATCTCCGCATATATGGACCGCAAGGAGAAGGAACTGGAAGAATATAACAGAGAGCACAACGTGGATCCAACAGAACTGGTGAACGGCCGCAGATTGACCAATATAGGCACCTTCCGGGCCTATCTGCAAGAATATATCAAACGCCATCCCGGCATCCGCAAAGACATGGTCATTTTGGTGAGGCAGCTGGCGCCGGGCCCCTCAGGCCTCCCCCTGGAAATATACTGCTTCACCAACACCACCGTATGGGGGGAATACGAAGCCATCCAGGCCGACATATTCGACCACATCTTCGCCGTCATCCCCCATTTTGATCTGCGGGTGCACCAAAACCCCACCGGATATGACCTGCGCAGCCTCTCCACCCTCGGTTAACCATGCCGGTCCCTCCCCCGCCAACCACGCCGGCCGCACCCATCCTGTCATCTATACCGGTGCAACAGCTCCATCATCGTCTTGAAATTCTCCTCCGGCGTTCCGGGCACCACCATATTGGAGCAGCCCACGATGATGCTCCCCTCCTCCTTCGCCACCCTGAGAGCACTCATCACTTCGTCCTTTACATCATCAACCGTGCCCATATGCAACCTGGCAGAGCTGATGCCGCCCAGCAAGGTTAGATGCGGGAAGCGGCGCCGCAAAGTGGCGAGGTCCATCCCGCAATCTTTATCAATCTCATAATAACCTTCAATTCCCGAACGCCCGAATAAGTCGTCGGCTAACGACCACAGGTCACCGTCGCTGGCAAACATATGATAACAACCATGCCGGCGGCAGGCTTCCGACACCTTCTGCAGGCGGGGAAGCATCAATTCGTGAAACACTTTCGGCGAGTACACCGGTCCATGCTTACCGGCAAAATCGCCGCCCCCATGTAAATAGGGAATGCCGACGGAAGCATACATGGCGATATTCTTCTCCGCCCGGGCCACCTGCACATCCAGATGCCGCCCCACCAGATCAGGCCGGACAATCGCCGCCTCCAGCCACAGCTCGTTGCCATAGGAATTATACCAGGGAATACTGATCCCGACGCCTGCCCCATGAATGGCCTTGGTGTCACCCAGCTGGTCTATAGCATTTTGCAAATTAAATATCTTTTCCACCGCCGGCTGGTAGGAGGCCGCCGCCTCCTCTTCCCGCTCCACATACCTTTCCAGATCATCCAGGGTAATTTCCGGCTGCGGAGAAGAGTCGACGACCTGGAAGAGCTCATTCTCAGGATCATACCGCCTGACAAACCAGCTGCCGTTCTCGTCGCCATAAAAGAAAGTATACTCATCAATACTGCGGGTCGGCTTATGATGATAGCGCCAGTAGGATGGGCGCACATAGTCGACATCCAGCGCTCTGGCCAGATCCAGGGCGTCGGTCATGCAGCGCTCCAGGTATTCCCGGTGGGCCTCTTCTCCCTGCCACAAAGCCAGGCTCTCTTTATATTGCATCGCTCCGCCGCCCACATAAGCCTCCCGCCCCAGCACCAGCGAAGCCACCCTTGAAGACATGCTCCCCATATAAATTGGTACTTTATCGGTGCTGCGATGCTCGAACACGGCTGCCACACGTTCTTTGCTGGTCATAATCAATCTCCTGTTTAGCGTTTTTTCTTTTTTATCCATTATTAGAATTGTACGGCCTATCTTCTCCTTTTTTTCTCCCTTTTCCTCCTCCCCCTCCTTCTGCTCCTCCATTTTGTGCTGCCACACAGGCAGTGATCCTGTGAAAAGCAACCGAAACCGAGGCCGGAAGCCGGAGAGGTAGACATCTACCTTTATCTGCGGCATCTGATCACTGGGCATGAACCCATCTCATTCTGTATGTAACCCAATAACTCGACCTTGGAGAAACCTTGGCGGAATATGTATAAATATTCTTCAAAAGTGGTGTTAGTTAAGCCTGAAAAATAAAGGGTTTGCAGGTATCCGCCGGCCATGAGCCCGGTTACATCCTGCAACGCTAAAATATCCGCATGGGAAGCGGCATCGGCCTCGGATAAAAAGCAAAAATTGGTTTCCCGCATGGCACCATCCGCCCCGGCCGGCCAGACCGACCCGGACAATGGCTCTCTCCTTACCATAAAGGTGACGGGCAAGGCCAATAAACCATTAAGGCGCAGTGCCCCGTCTACCATATGCCGCCGGGTATCCAATCCCAGAACACTTTTTGCTCCCCTCATGGCGGCAATGAAACAATTCCTCCCCAAACCGCAGGTGATATCCAATACGGATTTACCTGCCAAATCTGCCTGATCCACCAGATCCATCAGCTCACTTTGCACCTTAAATTGGGCTTTATCCATCCGCCATGGCGCCAATTCCTGATAAAGTTTTTTTGCCATCGGGTTGATATCCGGCGTGCCTCTCACTCTTAAGGCCAAGCGTCCCAGATACGTGGCCGGACTGATCAGCCTGGCCGGAAGAGATATACCCAGCCGCAAAGCTATAGCAGAGCGATGATTGCCGTCTATAATCAACAACCGCCCGTCGAACCGGGAACAGAGCAATACCGGTGTCTGCAGGCCGGCATTCCGCTGCCCAACTTCTTTATAAAGATTAAGAAAGCCTTCGATCTTGGCGTTTATCTCTGCCTGAGTGGGTTTGCGGCCAAATAAATGCAGCCAGCTTGCCAGCAGGTATTGGCTGTAGGCGTGGCTGTCGTTATATGGGTCATCCAGGCTGTCCACCAGAAAAGAATAATGGGGAAAATGGCGCAAAGGGACAGTATGATACTGGCCGAACCGGGAGAGGAAATAAAACTGGTTACCAGCATTATGCTGGGCAAATATCAAACCGGCAAACCCCTCATTCTCAATCACCATTATGCTTCCCGGCTCCATCCCGGCTGTTTCACCAGCACCTCTTGATACACTTTTTTGGTCTTGGCCACCATCAAAGAGAGATCAAAATAACGGCAAGCTATGGCCCTGGCCTGGCGGCGCAGAGCAGCCAATTTGCGGCGATCGGCATATAGACGGAGTATATCCGCAGCTATCACCTCAGGCAACGGCTCGGCGAAACGATATTGAGGAAAGGCATCCATTACATAACCATCATCATCGCCGTCGTTCTCCACATTATTATCATTATTTATAAACCGTCTTTGCAGCCGGCTTGCTTCTACCAAACCACCATAACCATAGGCCAACAGAAAGCCGGCATTACCGCAAGCCATAGCCTCCCGCAATGCCCGACCATGCCCAAAAGCGATCTCCCCCCATTGCAGAAACATCCTCGGATCGTCTTGCCAGCCGATGTTTTGCAGGCATTTAACCTTAACCCCAGCCGCATAACCGACCAGCTTGGCATCGATTTCCACACCTTGGTTAACAAGGCTGGAGACAGCCTCATCCAAAGCTGCCGCCCCCCTCGACAGCCGGCCGTTGGTGCGCCCATACCACAACAACCGCAAGGGGCGTTCCGTCCCTCCCTGCTCCGCCAGTTCTTCCTCCGGTGTTCCGGCCGGCGTCGCTTCCTTTTCACTCTCCCACTTGGGCAGAAAATAAGAAGTATCGATGCCATTTTGAATTATTTGCAACCGGTTCTTATGTAAGGGCATATTCACCGAAGCAGCTTGAGCCGGCCCCACAGCAATGATTTTGGTCGCATGATATAACGGTCGCCAATAATGCTTAGCCCAAGGCATCACCCCATGCAAGGTGACTATCAAAGGAATGTCGAGCAGTTTAGATACCTGCATAGAGCCGGCCAACGCCAGAGATGAGTGAGCATGGATGATGTCCGGACGCCATTCTCTGGCGAAGGCCACAAGTTCCGGCCCTGTTTTATACACCAAGCCTAATAAAGGAGCGATTTGCCGGCGCTGATACTGGTGATCGGCTCTCTCCCAGGTATCCGTGTGTCGCACAGCCAGGCTGACGGCCAAACCTTGGGCCTGCAGGGCATAGCTTAAGTCCACCACATGGGAGAACATGCCGCTGCGGCATAAAATAATAGTCATAAGCACACGCAACCACATCATCCCCAGGTAATAAATCCGTCACGGCAAGTCCTTTTCAGGACAGGCAACAGCTAATTCATGCTATGCATTGTCAAAGCTGCATATTGACTTCGCCGGGAGCCATTTACCCTACTCCGGGCAGAGATTGGCCACTCACTACCATTCCCTCCGGAAAACAAGTCGCATAAAAATGGGACGAAAGGTGGTCGTACCAGTGGTCATCCTTCTCTTTGGAGACAAGTTGAACATTGGCGGAACGGAAACACACATATTTACCGTAGCTCAAGAACTGCGGCGGCGTGGCCATCGGGTAATTATAGGCACGAGCGGCGGTCCTCTGGAGCCGGCATTTGTAAAAGCCGGGCTGGAAGTGGTCCGGTTACCGTTTAAAAGCGATGATCCGGTATTGACCGAGTTGAGCGATCTGATCCGGATGGTAAAAGACCTGGTGAACGGGGAGCAGGTGGATATCCTCCATGCCAATTTCCTCGGCGGCATGAAAGTGGCTTCCCAAGTCTCCCAGGAGCTTGGCATACCTCTCATCGTCACGGTGCACGGACTTTATTATCCATTTAAATTAATGCGCAGAGCCGTAGAACTCAGCACCCGTGTGATCGCGGTCAGCATACCGGCCAGAAATTATGTGGTTAACACCATTAAGTATGAGGCCAGGAAGGTGACTGTAATTCCCAACGGCATCGATTGTCACGTGTATCAACCCGGCCCGAAAATGAATAGGTTCCGGAAAGAGTTGGGTCTGGGTCTTGACGAGAAGGCTAAGGTGGTGTTGACCTGCGGGCGCATCGCCTGGGGTAAAACCAGAGTGATCGCATCGCTCATCGAAGCGGCCCGCCTTTTCACCCAAGATGACTTTGGAAACAATATTTACTATGTTATCGCCGGCTCTGGACCGGACACCAGTCTTATTCGTCTGCGTGTGGAACTGACCAACCAAGCGCTCGGCCGTCGGGTAATAACCATGGTGGGCGAGCGTACCAACCTCGTCGAGGCCTATCAGGCTGCCGATCTGGTCGTCGGCACAGCCAGGGTGGCTCTGGAGGCCATGAGCTGCGCCCGCCCGGTGATTGCCGCCGGTAATGCCGGTTACATCGGCGCAGTCCACAAGGACAGGTTCGGCATGGCCTGGGAGAACTATTTCGGCGATCACAAGGCCCCACAACTGATAAATACCAGGCAGTTGATCTCGGACATGGCCTTCTTCCTTAACAACCCAAACAAAGCCGAGAGCATCGGCCGGGAATGCCGCCTGTGGGTTGAGGAGCAATTTGCCATCGAAAAGGTAGTCTCCAAGATTGAGAAGGTATATCAAGAAGCCCGGAGTGAACAACTATGGCTATAAGAAAAGCCGATATAATGGCCGAGGTGCCAACCGAACAGGCTGTACAACCGGAACGGGCGGCAGAACCTGAACAGGCAGCAAAACCTGAACAGGCAGCAAAACCTGAACAGGCAGCAAAACCTGAACAGGCAGCAAAACCCCTGGTCAGCGTGGCCATACCCAGCCACAATCGTGCTGCTTACTTGCTTGAATGCCTCACCTATCTTATCAAGCAAACCTACCGTCCATTTGAGATCGTGGTCGTTGACGATGCTTCTACCGACGGCACCGCCGAGCAAGTGGAGCGCTGGTGGAATCACCACAAAAATCGCACAGACATTGGTTTCCTCTATCATCGCCTGCCCCGCCGGGTCGGTTTCGCCTATGCCCAATCCATCGCCTATTTTCTCAGCAAAGGCGATTATATCGCCAATCACGACTCCGATGACCTGAGCCATCCGGAGCGCCTGAAAATGCAGGTACAGTTTCTCTCCACCCATCCCGACATCGCCATGCTGGGCACCAACTACGAAGTGTTCTCCACCGACCTGACTACATCCAGACGAAGACCATCCCGTTTCCTCAAATACGGCCCCGACATTCTAGCCAGCTACGCCGCAGGCAAACACTGTGTCTGCTCCGGCTCCCTCATGATCCGGCGTGAGCTGGTCAATCAAATCGGCGGCTTAACCACCTATGCCGCTGGAGCCGAGGATTGGGAATATGTAGCGAGGGCCATCACGCAAGGCTTCGCCGTGGAAAACCTGCACCAAGTCCTCTATTATTACCGCAGCCACGAACAGCAAAGATCCCGAAAATACTACGGAAAGGATTCAGCCGCCCATGAGCAAGAATAAAAACATTGTTAAAAAAGTGCTTTACATCGGCTGGGTGGGCTTCAACAATCGCGGCGACGATGCCTGCCTGGAGTTCTTCAGACAGCATCTAAACGCCGCCCTCGCTGCCCGGGACTATAGGGCGGATATCAAAGCCGTATATCCTTCGCCTTCATACCAGACCAATATAACCAGCCTCAAACCTGATCTATTCGTCCTCGGCGGTGGTTCCGTGCTGGGTCTGCCCTACATCAGCGCCATGGCCGCCGCCCAACAAGCCGATATCCCCACCATCACCTGGGGCTCAGGAATAGACGGCTTGTCGGACGAGGTGATGAATTCTCTAAAGAGCAAGACACCGCTCGACATCTCGACAGTATATACTGACGAGCACATGCTCACCAGCATGATCATTAGAGAATGTCCCCATGTCTTTGTCCGGGGTCCCTACACCCGCTCCTTCCTGCACGAAATCACCGGCGGCCTCACCTCAGCCACCATATGCGGTGATCCCGGCCTCCTGATGGCGGCAGACGAGATTGCCGGGATTCCCGCCCCGGCTGCCCTAGATACCCCACCTTCCTCCAACTCCCCTGCAAACAAAGACCGGCGGAAACTGGATTTGTATGAGTATGTAAACGCCCACTCCTCAGGCTTCATCGCCGTAAATTGGGGCACCGTGCTTAACAAAATGTACGGCAGAAATGAAAAGGGTGTCGCCCACCAGCTGGCCGAAGCCCTGAAAAATATCTCCGCAGTCGGCTTGGGTCATTACCCCCTGCTGCTATATGCCATGTGGCCAAGGGATCTTCCCGCTCTGGAGACACTTGCCCGCCTTCTCGGCTCACCCTCCCATGTGCAGTTGCTGCCCTGGGTGCCTTCCCTCGAAGAGATTGCCCTCATATTGAGCCGGAGCGTCCTCTCCATCAATTTGAAGCTGCATGGCAGCATCTTTTCCGCCGCTCTTGGCTGCCCCTTTATCTGCCTGGCTTATCGTTCCAAAGCCTTTGATTTTTGTGCCTCGGTGGAATGTGAAGATGTAATTGTCAGGACCGACGACCCGCACTTAGGAGAAGCGGTATGGGAAAGAGCCCGGAAGATCACCAATAATATGGATAGATACCGTTCCAGGCTCATTACAAAAAGAAACCTTCTTAAGAAAGAACTGGCCGGAGTGATCGACACCTGCTGTAATTTGCTGATCGGCGATTGAGGGGACAGGTATCAGGAACCTCGCCTGTCTCCTCGCAATTCCATTGATTTTATAACATCGCTTTCACAATCCTATATGTCTCCCTGGCCACGATCAGCTCCTCATTCGCCTTGATTACCACCACATCAACTTGGGAAGTCGGCGCTGATATAATCGTATCCACTAACCCCCGGCTGCCGCAAGCTGAGGCATTTTTCTCCTCATCAAGCTCCACACCTAAAAATGACAGATCCTTACAAAGCCTGCGCCGCAGCTCCACATCATTTTCGCCAATGCCGCCGGTAAACGCGATGGCGTCCACACCGTTCATGGCCGCTGCAAAAGCGCCGATATACTTCCTCACTTCATAGAGCAGGAAATCCAGGGCCGCAGCTGCCCTCGGCTCTTTATCCCTCGCTGCCAGGAGATCCCGCACATCGCCGCTTATACCGGAAATGCCTAATAACCCACTCTTCTCGGCCAGCACCTGCAGCACTTGCTCGAAATCCATCCCGGTCTTCTGCATTATGTAACGGATCACATATGGATCCAACTCCCCGCAGCGATTGCTCATCGGCAGGCCGGATTGGGGCGAGAAGCCCATGCTGGTGTCCACAGAGACCCCGTTTCGTATGGCGCAGATGGAAGAGCTGCCGCCCAGATGACATGATATAATGCGCAGGCTCGCCATGCCCGCTAGACCAGCTAGACCCGCTCGACCCGCTCGACCTGCTCGATCCGCTAGACCCGCTCGACCTGCTCGACCCGCTCCTTCTTCCCACCTCTGGTCCTTCTCCAGCCCCTTAACCTTCTGCCTCTCCCTCTCCCTCTCCAGCAAGCGGGGCACGGCTTGCGATACATAACGATGGGAAGCTCCATGAAACCCATAGCGCCGGACGCCATACTTTTCGTACCATTCATACGGAACCGCATATAACTTCGCCGGCAGCGGCATGTCCCTGTGAAACCAGGTTTCAAACACCGCCACGAGCGGCATAGCGGGCAGCTTTTGCCGGAAAGCCCTCATTGCTGCCAAATACGGCGGATTATGCGCCGGCGCCACCCCTGAATAATCCTCCATTTTGCTCATTACAGAATCATCGACCAAAACCGGCTCATCTAATGTACCGCCATGAACCGTCTTGAAGCCGACAGCCTGAAAACTATGGCCGGCCGACTGTAAAACGCCCAGCATATGGCTGATACAAGCCAAATATCCTCCGCCGGTCCCCGAGGTGTCGATGCTGGTATCTATATTAATCACTTTGGCCGCAGTCTGGGCCGTTACATCACCATTACCAACTCCACCATTACCAGCTCCACCATTACCAACTCCACCATCTCCCGCAGGGATTATCTGGTAGCGAGCTGCGGCGCTGCTGCTCCCCACCCGCTCGACAGCCCCTTTGGCCACCACCTTTTCCTCCGGCATGGCCAGTAACTGAAACTTAAACGACGTGCTACCGATATTAGTCACCAAAACATGAAGCGGAGTGCAGCTCTCCGCAGGGCAATTACATCCACCTTTACATCCACCTTCATCATGGCTAAAGACTTGTTTATTCATATTATTCATATGTACACACCATCACATTTCCATGTCATTTTTGGCGGTTCTTGTTTCGCTTTCCCTCCCAAAAAAACCTGCCTCTCTCTGCCATATTACTGAACACCGCCTTGTTCCGTAGTCCCCTGGTTCCATAACTCCTTAGCTCCGCAGTTCCGTAGTTTCATAGTTTCATAGTTTCATAGCCACAAAAACGCGCCAACCGGGAGGCAAAAACCTCCCGGATCCAAGGCACTGCATTCTATCCTGCCAACCCAACCTATTCCAACCTACTACCTACTAATCTACTAACCGGCCTAACCGGCCGGTCCCCTTTGCTACTGCCACACTATGCCCGGCTATGCCATGTCCGCCTATACCATGCCCCCTATGCCGTAAAACCTCCATCGACAGCCAGAGCAT
Source organism: Bacillota bacterium (assembly GCA_012840225.1). Taxonomy (GTDB): domain Bacteria; phylum Bacillota; class Limnochordia; order DTU080; family DTU080; genus DULU01. The sequence continues at coordinate 1,227 of DULU01000095.1, read as the reverse complement.
GACCTGTGACAAATGAGGCCTTATCCGACAATAGCCAGACCACCGCATTGGCAATTTCTTCAGGTTTACCCATACGACCAATCGGCTGCATGGCCATCAGCTGCGCCTCTACCTCAGGATTGCTGCCGACGAACTTCTCCACCATATTGGTACGGACCACACCGGGGCATACCGCATTAACTCTGATGTTGGACTTAACGTAATCCAGAGCAGCGGTTTTTGTCAGGCCGATTACAGCATGTTTGCTGGCCACATATGCCCCGCTACCGGCCATGCCCACCAGGCCGGCCACCGAAGCATTATTGACGATAGCGCCGCCGCCTCGTTCTATAAGGAGCGGGATCTCGTATTTCATGCATAAAAATACACCCTTGGCATTAACAGCCTGGATACGATCCCACACCTCTTCAGCAATGTCGGCGAGGGGGCTGGCCTCCCCCACAATACCGGCATTATTGAACGCTCCATCCAACCCGCCATACATATCCTTCACCTGGCGGAACAAATCGGCGACATCACTCTCTTTCGAGACATCTGCCCTAATAAACTGCGCCTCGCCGCCCTCTTCTCTAATCAGCCGGACAGTGTCCCTGCCGCCTAGGTCGTCAACGTCGCTGACGATCACTTTGGCACCTTCCCGGGCTAAAGCCAGAGCCGTCGCTCGCCCGATTCCTGCTGCGCCTCCGGTAACCACGATCACCTTATCTTTCATGACGCTCACCCTTCCTTATCCGGCGTGCATGGACCTCAATACCTTATCTCCGCCTTAGCATCGACTGGATAATGTCGATATGATGATATGTTTATCCTCATATATACTATAGCATCTCCCCAGGTGAAGAGCAAGCACATCCACCCAAAAATCTCCCCGAGATATAGTGCCGGGAGAACGAACGGGGACGGGATGGGAAGGGGGAGGTGATGAGGAAGGGGGAGGTGATGAGGAAGGGATGTGGTTAAGAAGGACACCACTGCACAGCCACGGCTATAATAGTCTCCTGCTCTCTCCTCTTTTCTGCTCTTCTCTCCTCTCTATCACCGCTTTTCCACTTTTATCTGCCGATATTCTTCCATCTGCTTTTCTAGGTAATTGACCAGCACATCGTAGCCGGTCAGGTCCCGCAACGGTGCCCAGGGCAGAGCCTGCTTAATCTTTTCCGTGATCCCGGCAATACTCAAATCCTCCCGCCGGAAGATGAGAAGCATTATATTTCTTTCGTTGCAAAT
>DULU01000150.1 GCA_012840225.1 Bacillota bacterium | reverse complement strand
GTATGTGCCGCCGTGGCCGCCGCCCTCAGCGCCGAGGGGAGGGGCGAGCCCGGAGCGCTCTCCATTGAGCTGCTGCACCAGGCTCTGGCCAGGCAAGGCTGCACCTTCCTGCCGGCCACCGATCTATAATTTTGCGGCCTGGTACGACGCCCTGAAAGTGGTGGGCGACACGCCATAATAGCGGCGGAAGATGCGGCTGAAATGATGCGGGGCGCGAAAACCGACGGCCGCGGCAATAGCGCCGATGGTTTCATCCGTCTCCACCAGGAGGCGCCGGGCTGTATTGAGGCGCTTCTCCAGGAGATATTGATGCGGCGTTTTGCCGGTCAAGCGGTAAAAGTGCTTGGTGAAGTAATTTGGACTGAGCCACAACTGTTGCGCCATATCCGAGACACGCAGCTCCGGATCGTGGAGGCGCTCTTGTATATATTGATCGATGGTATTTATGACTTTACTAAGTTTGGGATTGAAAAGCATCCCGCCGGTCTTAGCCATCTGATCGACCTGGCGGGCAATCACTCCCAACCAGTTCAAAAGGAGGCCGCGGATGATGGCCTCTTTAAATTTTTCGTTTTTGCGCTCTTCCTCAAGCACTTGTTCGAAGACGGAAATAGAGTTGCTGCAGGGGAAAACATGACAACAAGCGGAAAGCTCATAGTATTGTGCGTCGGGTTTATATTCCGAAAAGAAGAGGCTGGCATGGGGGATCATCATCCTGATCCAACAGAGCAGGTAGCGGGTGTCCGCTTTTACCGGAGCTTCGTAATGCGGCACATTCGGAGGGATAAGGCATAGATCGCCGGGCTCCATCAACAAGTGCCTTCCTCCCAGGTACATAAGGCAAACTCCTTCATGGAGGAAAGCTATCTCATAGATGCGGTGAGCATCGAGCTTGAAATGTTGGGTCACCAGGTGGCTCGGAACCTGCTTGGGCCATTTGGTATGTGGGGTCGCCAGGAAAGGAGAAGTGCCGTTGCTGACGCTCTGCACAATATGCTCGGTTGCATCCAGGAACAAATGCCAGCACATGATCTCGCCCCCGGTTTTACGTTAACGCTTGTTGCTGGTGTGCGCTTATTCTCACTGCTTCAGCAGGCATAATAATATTCGAGGCAGAAACAGCGGCTTCCTTTTGCCGGCATATTCTTGATCGGCAGGTGAAGGGTGAGCGTTACCACCCATGGCCGTGCGCACCTTCCATATTGCCGGCGCGATACAAAAGCAAAGCGTACAGGCACGTTGCGCGTTTTTCGCGCGAATGGAAACAAAAGGTTGGAAAAGCGTATAGACCAAGCATTTAACTCCAGGTAACATTAAAATTAAATGTAACCTTATTGTAAACGAGGAGGTATTTGGTATGCGTAAATTGACATGCCTAACTGTATTGTTGTTGACAGTGGCGATGCTTTTCGCCGTCAACGTACAGGCGGAAAAAGTCAAGTTGCTCTGGACCACCTGCTGCGGGCAAGCTGACAGGGCGGTGCTTTTCCAGAAAATCGCCCAGGACTACATGGCGCTGCATCCCGATGTGGAAATTGAGTGGCGGAATCCGGCCGGTGACTACACCGCCAATATGGTAACCTATTTCGCCACCAACACAGCGCCGGATGTCTTTTGGATCGGAGCGGCTATCTGGAACTTCATCGACATGGTCCTGCCGCTGAATGATTTTGTGGAGAAAGATGCCGGAGCGCAGGCCATCAACCCGGCCGTGCGGGCACTGGCGGCATATCAGGGCAAGCAAATCGGCCTGCCTTATGGTGCCAATGTGAACACCATCATGTACAACAAAGATCACTTCAGCCAGGCCGGCTTAAACCCCCCGACTGCTTCCTGGACCTGGGACGATCTGATCCAGATGGCTAGGCAGCTGACGGTGGACACCAACGGGGACGGCAAAATTGACCGCGGCGGCGCTCAATTCGTTCATCATCAGTATTGGATGCTCACGGCCGGCGGCGACTTCTATACCCCGGACCTGAGAAGAGTGCAGATAGCCAATGCGGCCAATGCCTTTATGGTGCAGATGCAGGCCGACATGTCGAGCGGCATCTTGCCGATCATGTTCCAGCCATACAATTCCAACGCCGGCATCGAAGGCCTGGCGGCAATGACGAACATAGGCATCTTCGATCTGCCCAAATATCAGCAGGCCCCGTTCAGCTGGGATATCCAGAAATTCCCCACCCTGGTCGTCGACGGGCAAAGGTATGAGAACACCTATGTCACCCTGGAGCAGTGGGCGATATCCAGACAGACCAAGCATCCCGATGTAGCGCTCGATTTCCTCTCCTTCCTGCTCAGCAGGGAAGCCATGACGCAAATTACAGAATCCCGCATCGTCATTCCCACGCAGAACATCATGGCGTCCAGATTTATCCAGCAGCCGCCGCCGCCAGAAAATTACCTGGCCTTTATGGAAGGCCTGAATCATGGGCATCAGATTATACTCGGCCACCCCTACGGCACCACCTTATATAACTGGGCCAGGCAGCAGCCGCTCTGGAATAATATGTGGTCGGGCGCCATTCCGGCCCGCACCGCCCTGCAGGAGCTGCAAGATACTCTGAACAAGCAGCTGGACCAGTATTGGGCTTCGGTTAATTAAACAAGCAAGTCTGAAAGAGCACTAAAGTACACGAAAAGCGCCTCCTTCTCTTCGGTGAGGCGCTTTTCGTTTGGTTCTCAAGAGCGCAGCTCTCAATACGAGCGCAGCACTCAAAACTACCGGACTGTCAGGGTGAGCGGATGCTCCCGGTAGCCGTCGCCGGCGAGCGTCCAGCGCAGGCGATAGTCTCCCGGCGGCAAACGGCGGCCCCCGGCATCGCAGCCGTTCCAGGTAAAGATGACCATACCGTTCCTGCCGTCCGTGGCTCCTTTGATCTGCTGGTTATACAACGTGAGGAGGAGGGTAGTGCCGGCGGCATCGTATAGCTCCACCTGCAAAAGCCCATCCTGCAGCGATTTGGCGGCAATGATCATCTCCTCGCCCGGACCGGCCACGGAGGGCAGCACCAGCGCCATGTGCAGGAAGCGCACGCTGTGATACGGGAAGTCCAGCACCTCGACGGTATCGCCGTCCTTTAGCAAAGTGCGCTCGAAGCTCGGCGGTTTGGCGAGGACCACTTTTTCCATATAAGCCCGGTAGATCCTGGCGCGGTCGTTCTTGTCATCGAAGCGGAGCAGGTCGCGCACGGTCTGATCGAAATGAGCCAGATCTTTCCACAAGGTGCCGGCCGTGTTGCCCTCCTGGATCCCGCCGGGCAAAATGAGGGCGTTGGAGTTGCGAAAGGCGGGTGCCGTGCGGCTCTGATTCCACATCACCTCCAGGTTGGTGGCGATGATGCGCTTTATATCTTCTTCGGTGAAGACGATCCCGGAAAGATAGGCCTCGGCGATATCCTCCACTTCTGAGGCTTGGTAATTCCTGTAGGGATGGACATTCACCCAATGGCGAGTGGTATTCTCCGCCACTATAATATCCGCGGGAACGCAGGGCTCCCAATAGTTCCACACCAGATATTTGTCGTGCAGTTGCATACGGCTTTTGAACAGGTTGAAGATCTTTACGGCCTTCTCCCGGTAGGCTTTTTTACCGGTGAGGCGATAAAGCCGCAGAGCGGCGATGCCCATGGCCGTGTTCTTGTTGAAAGGCAGACTGAGGCCGGAGTTTCTGATATGGTCCTTAATATGCCAGCGGCTGAGATCGCCCGGTTCGAGATATTTATTCCAGGAAAAGTAGGTGCCATATGGTCCGTGCTCATACCAGGTGCCGCGGGCATCCCACTTCTCGATCAGGTTCACCTCGGCCAGCTGCACATAACGGCGAGCCTTTTCCCCATACACTTTTTCCAACTCGTGGTCCTCCAAGACGATACCGGCGAAATCGAGCATGCCGTTGAAGAGGATGGCATCGCCGATATGCACGTCGCACCACTGGGTTTTATCGTACATATATGGTCCGATCCAGCCCAGATAGCCATCCGGCCCTCTTTGCAGGTGGGAAATCAGGAAATCGTAATACTTAACACCCGCCTCTAGCCAGGCCGGATCGCCCCAGGCCCGGTAGGCATACATGAAGTAATCGATGTTAAAGGCACCGTGCCAGGCAAATTGTTCACCCGCCGGCGGCTTCAGGCCCTCACCGCTTATGGCAGCTTGGTAGAAAGCTTCGGCCTTACAGGCATTACAGTATGTACTCACGACAACCTCATTCCCTTCTATTTTGATGTCAGAACAGAGGCACGGAAAGCTGAAGGAGAAACGCCATAATAGCGGCGGAAAGCCCGGCTGAAATGATGCGGGGCACGAAAGCCGACGGAAGCGGCTATCCGGCAGATCGACTCATCGGTCTCCACCAGCTTGCGCCGCGCCGTATCCAGGCGTTTTTCCAGGAGATATTGATGCGGGGTTTTTCCGGTCATTTTATAGAAGTGCTCGATGAAATAGTTGGTGCTCAGCCACAGCTGCTGGGCCATGTCGGAAACGCGCAGCTCCGGATCATGCAGGTGTTCTTTGATAAAATGATCAATGGCATTTATGACGTTATTATATCTGGGATTAAAGAGGACGCCGCCTGTCCTGGCCATCTGTCCCACCTGGCGGGCGATCACCCCCAACCAGTTCAAAAGCAGCCCGCGGGTAATGGCTTCTTTATAATCCTCATTTTTGCGCTCTTCCTCTAACAGCTGGGTAAAGACGGCATGAGAGTTGCCGCCGGGGAACACTATACAGCCGTCGGAGAGGTCATAATCCCGGCGCTCGGCTTTATACTCCGAAAAGATCATGCTGACATGCGGCATTATGATCCTGATCCATAAAAGCAGATAGCCGGTCTCCTCCTGCAAGGGTGATTCGTAATGAGGAACATCGGCAGGTACCAGGCAAAAGTCACCAGGTTCCATCAGGAAGAGGCGTCCCTTCATGTGCAGGACGCAGGTCCCCTTATGCAGAAAAGCTATCTCGGAGATCTGGTGGACATCCTGTTTTGCCTGCGGTTTTATGTGTATCGGAGCGAGTTTGGAGGGAAGGCACTTGGGCCAGTCGGTGTATGGAGTGATCAGAAAAGGCGAAGAGCCGCTGCTTACTTTTCGCACCATATGCGCTGTGGCTTCCTGAAATAAATGCCAGCACATATCATTTCCTCCCTCAGAAATAGGCAGGAAATTATTCGAGATGGCGGCTAAAAGCTCCTTTCAGGTTCCCCGCCTCCCCGCTCTCCCCGCCCTCCCCGCCTCCCCGCTCTCCCCG
>DULU01000094.1 GCA_012840225.1 Bacillota bacterium | reverse complement strand
GTTAAGGAGACCTGATACCGATACTTGATGTGTGTCTAGGCACATCTGATGAGCAGTATGATACTACTGATGGCGGGCTTTAGGCCGACCAGATGGTGGCGGCTATATAACGCTCACCATCGGGCTTATCGTTGTAGTAATAAACCGTAACTATTTTCCCGTCGGCCCGCTGGACGGTACATGGGTAGCCGAGGTCATGGTTGCCGCCGTCGGCGCGCAGGATGATCTCCTCGCCCCATGAGGCGCCGCCATCCGGGCTGATTTTGGCACGGATACCATATGGCGGCTTACGATAACCATAGGTCAGGCAAAGGCGGCCGTCGGCCAGTCGGATCATGGCCGGCGGGTTTCCTCCCCGCCCGGTGTCGGCCACGGGGCGATTATAATAATGCCAGGTTTCCCCGTTATCTTCCGATATATAGGTGTCGATGGAGCAGGCGGCCGGCTTATGCACCCGCACGGCGACCAAAAGGCTGGTTTTCGTCAGGCGCACGGCGGAGGGCATAATGGCCATGCCGGCAGGATTCCTCTCTATCCAGGAGACAAAGTCAAAGGTGCGGCCGCCGTCTTCCGTGGTCAGGCAGAACGGCCGGCCTTCGCTGCCGTCCAGTTTGGTGGCGGTGAGAAAGAACAGGCATTTCTGGGAGCTCATCACGAGATAGTTGGTGCGGGCGGCGAGGCCGGGCAAGTCGAAAAGCGGCAGGCGGTAAGGTCCCTGCCAGGAGGCGCAGCGGTCCTGCGATACATAAAACCAGGAGCGGGCGCCGGCCTCCAGCCCCGAGCGGGCACACATCAGCGCCAGGTCGGGGTAAGTGAAATCGATACCACCCGGCGGATCCAGCAGGGCGCCGGGTTGGTCCAGCACCTCACCTACACGCAGCCCCAGGCCGGGTGCCATATGCTCATCGGCCGACAGAGCCCGCCCACCCGGCGTACGGCAAGGCGTGGGCTCCACCTGCCAGGTCAGACCACCGTCCAGCGTGCGGGCCTGCATGGTCTGGAAAGGTCGCCTGGAATCCCGGGCATGGAATCCTTTGACCGGAGCGAAATAGCCCACCGTAAAGCCGACGACAATCTCATCGCCCCAGGACCAGATGCCATAATTGGCGGGCCAACCGGCAAAACGTCCCGGTTCCCGGTATACCTCTATATGCTGCATGGATATCCTCCTGCCTACCCCCGCCGCCACAACCACAGCTGGGGCACATATTTAGGGCGCATGGCCAGGGCACATAACTAGGGTACATAAATCATCTTTACGGTCATGCCGCCATCGACAGTCAAATTGGTACCGGTAACAAAGCCGGCTCCGCTGCCGGCCAGGTAGAGCAGGGCCCGGGCAATATCTGCCGGATGACCGACCCGGCCTACCAGGTGTTGGTCTTTATCCGCTTCGCTGAAGACAGGCTCCCGGCGCCGGGAGGCCTTCTGCCAGCCGGAGGTGGCTATCCAGCCCGGACTGATGCAGTTGACCCTAATGCGCCGCGGCGCCAGGCTGGCCGCCAGAGAATGGGTCAGGGCTACCACGCCGCCTTTGGAAGCGGAATATGGTTCGGTGTTCGGCTCGGACATAAAGGCACGGGTGGAAGCGATATTGATGATGGCGCCGCCGTCAGGCGGGAAATACGGGAGCAGTTTGGCGGTGGTCAAATAGGGCCCGCGCAGGTTGATATGCAACACCCGGTCCCATTCGGCAAGTGGACGGGTGGTCAAAGTACCGGACGCCCCCACGCCGGCATTATTCACCAGGGTGCGGAGCGGCAACTGCGTGCTGCGCACCACTTCGGCCAGCCGGTCGATATCGGTCGGTTCGGCCACGCTGCCCACGACGCCATATGCCGTACGTCCGGCGCCGGCGGCAGCGGCGACGAACTCCTCCACCGCTTCAGCATCGGGATCGAGAAGCACTACGGAGGCGCCGGCAGCCGCCAAAGCAGTGGCCGCTGCCCGCCCTATACCCTGGGCACCGCCCGTCACCACCGCTACAGTATCTTTAAAGTAGGCGGCGTCGGCCGGCGCCACCCACTCCTCCGCCTCTTTTATGCCGATCACCATATACATTGGCATCCCTCACCCATAGTGCCGCTCCAGACCGGCAGTTCTATCAGGTCATTTTTCCGGTGCAGGCAGATCTTCACGCCGGTAAAAGAGGAATAAGCCATTTTCCTCGCCCACAATCAGGTTCGGCCCTGAGCCGCCCAAATATGTAGCCGCCGGCCCGGTAGCATGACCGCCCAGATAAATGGGCTCTCCCCTCCAGGACATCATTTGCGGAAACCGATATACCGGCGCCTTGTTGGTGCCTACGTTTCGCAGAAACAACACTGTGGAGCCTTTCAAACCCAAAGATTGCGGCAATCCGGCAGTGCGATTAGGAATGGAACCGTGCCTGGGTGTACCAATAATCAGATCCAGTATACCATCTTCGTCCCAATCGAAGAAACTGAGTTTCAACCTGCCGGTACCTCCGGAATACCGGGAGGTACCCAGGATGGTAGAACCGTCCTCCATGCGCAATTTACCACCATCTTCCAGGTTGTAATGGTCTATCGCCCAGTATAGATGGAGTTCGTTTTCCTGATCCAAAGTGACCAAAGCCATGCGTCCGTCTATCCGCGCTATTGCCGGTTGCACCCGCCAGGCGGCACGAAAATCCAGACCGTCAAGGTAAACGGGCTGTGGAGGCGACAATACAGGTGCGGTCGGAGTACCACGGTTGATGTATACAGTGTGATATCCCGTGATATCTCCCATCACAATGTCGAGCAGACCGTCACCGGTCCAATCAACGACCGTAGGAGCAGTATAGCCCCAACGGGCTTCTTTCGGTCCTTGAATGGAACCGCTGTATCCCGCTTGAATATGGATTTCCCGCCCTCCGGCTTTGAGAGGAACTCCAGGCCAAAATGCCGGATTTACATTATCGCCTTTGTTTTCAAAAAAGAGCACTCTCCCCTCGGCATTACCGGCCACAATATCTAACACTCCATCGCCATTCCAATCCACCACATTGGTTACGGGCAACGAGCCGGCGTAAAGATAGGCATTCTCGATGTATACCGGAAGAGGTTCTTCATAAATGGGTGCTCCGGCCGGTGTGAATTTACCTGTAAACCGGTAATAAACAAGGCTGCGTTCGGAGCGGGAAATTAAATCGCTCCAACCAGTGTCCGGTTGCGGATAAGCCACCGGACTCGTGCCTACACCCGGATTGCGCAAAGCATTTCCATCAACGCCGGCCACAAGTTTTTTAGGCATATACCGACCGGTTTTTTCATCTTTGGGAAAGAAGAGAAGGTTACCGAACCAGGACCCGGCGACCACTCCGCCCAGTTTGTCGCTGCCGAAGTTCACTTTGGTGATCCTGCCGATCTCAAACAGAATTTCCTGTGGTGTACTGGTTACGACCCTGGGGTTGCGTACAAAACCATGCAGCAAACCCGGAAGGCTTACAGCAAAAAGGCCGCATTTTGTTATCCCGCCAGTCCAGAAACCAGCTCCATCGTATGGGCAAAAATCTTCTGCGACATGGTTGCCGCTGTAATATTCGGCATCCACACAGTTGTCAAAAACCAAATCAACACTACCATCGAGGTTTGTAATCACCTCAATTGCTGAAGCTTGTCTGGCAATACCGGCTGTAACCGCCCCGATTTTGCGGAAAATATGATGGTCGATATCATAAACGGCATGCACAATTTGTGGACCGATAAGCCATATACCGTGAATCCGGCCGTCTGCGCTTTGAAAAATAGTTCCCTTGGATCCGGCATCGGCAAAAGGAAAGTCAAAGCCGACTTTTATCGGATTTCCAAAAACCGGGGCACCGTTGGCCTGTGTATCCACCCATGGATAAAGATAAAGCCCGGCCTCATAGCCATGCGGAGCAGTGCGGACAAATAGATCAGCTTGCTTGTTATCAAAAACATAGGCACTACCGACCGGGACCAGCGGTAGACGACTGGAGAATGGGCCGCGGCTGTCTTCTGTACCAACCTTAATGTACCGACCACTGATCAGGGCAGAGCTGGTGATACTCTCAGATGAGCCGTTCTCAGCAGCCAGACAACTGCTCGTGATGGTGATTAATATGGCACTGATACTGATGCTGATAATGATCATGAATAACATTAAGTGCAACCTGCCCGCTTCCATATTACATTTAGGTCTAGTAAACCAGTTCACGGAAATTTACCACCCTGTGAAATGTTATCAGATTTCCGTCGTGAGCGCTTTTAGCACGTGAGTCGCCGGAGCGACTTAATATAACCAAATCGTCGCCGTCAATGGCCATAGAAGCATAATGCCTGGCTTGCTTGGGGGTATCACCATAAGCTACCAACCCGGCCATCAGCCAATCAACACAATTCTTCGAGAAATATAGAGCCAATCTGTGTCTTTCGTTGTTCGGCAAATTAAAACGATCGCTTGGTAGCCGGTCCACCCGGATCATAGAATCGGTCGCCTGACTCGAAAGCAGCCAGTAAAGCTTAGTTACGTCGTCATATAAGATATGAAAGCGCAAGTGCCCACCAGGGCATGGCACCCATACCACAGTCTCTCCAGAGGGAGCCTGAGCTAAACCGACCGTAAGGTTCCCTGCCTCATCCTCTACTGCTTTGGCAATACAGGCCAAATTGGTAGTGCCGGTGTGCGCCCGCATCCAAAGGTAAAATGTCCTGCCGGTGGGATCGTGCCAAATATGATCGGGATCGTAGAATTGCACAACATTTGTCTCCAGCCAACCAATGGGAGCCATATTGCGCACATCCGGCTCACCCGGGGCTAATTGTCCGATGGGATGAAACGGTACACCTATGCCGAAAGGCTTCGGCACAATATCGCGAAACGCCACCTGATTGGAAAAACGCCATGCCTCAGGTCTGGTAAGGTCATCATTTACCGCCGCCGACATTAACACAGGTGCATATACCGACGGCGGCCATCCTTTTACATGTGGATCCATTTTCCGCTCCATGACCAGGTAAACCCGGTCACGGCAATACAGGACGTTACAGGCTGATTGATGCCAGATTTGACCCTCTGTCAAATAGGCGACATCCGACCAGCTATTGCCGTCGTCATCAGAGCGAATGATGGCCAAGTCACCGGCATGACCCAGAATATAAAGGACCTGGCCGGCACAAAACGGGCGGGCATGATAAAAGGGAAAATTGGCGCGGTGTTGCCATGTCCGCCCGCCGTCGTCGGAGGTAAACACTTTACCCCGCCATATACGCTTTTTCTCATCGCTCCCTGCTACAGGGCCCGGCGTTTCTATAACGCCAGGCCCTCCGCAATCCATGGTGGCAATCAATCTACCGGACGGTGTTTTAGCTATTCCAGGTGTATAGGCATAAATACGACTGGGGTCAGGTGATTCGTACACTGTTACGAATGAATTGGCCAGCAGGGGGACACGCCGCACCACCAAACACCTCCGGATAGCCATTCATCTCGAGCTAATCTTCATTTAGCAGGGCGTTAATGCTTTCCTGAGCAGCCGGCAAAACCGTGCCTACCGATTCTCCGCCATTGACAATCCGGCTAAAAGCTTTATTAACGATATCTTTTATCTCATCACCTTTTATGTGGCGGAAACTGGGTCTCACATAATTGACCTGTTGGAACGCCATGAGCACTTCTTCGCGTGAAAGCCTATACATCTCCATCGCCGCAGTCACCGCACTATTATCCATCTTGCCAATCATCGGCGATAACTGCCCATCTCTCAGCAACAGAGATCCTTTCAGGGAGGCTAGTGCCTTGGCCACGATCCAGGCCTCATCGGGGTGTTTGGTAAACGCAGATATGCTGTAACCCCAGGTATTCTCGTCAAGAGATCTACCTGCCTCACCCAGTGGTGCGGGGGCGATACCCCATTCCACGGCCGGATTGGCATATGAGGTATTGGTATACGAGTTGAAACCGAAGGTACCGAGCACCGCCTGGATGGAGCCAAATTCTGCGGCAAAGTTGCGCCGGTGGTCACCCAATGGAGGTATCAGATCCTTCAGGCGCCACTCCTGGAATACTTTAAGAATGTTGGCTACGGCAGGAGAATCAATAACAGCCCTATTGTTTTCTGCATTCAAAATATCTCCGCCGGCAGAAAAGATCGGCGTGTAAAGCCGGTTCTCCAGCAATAAACCATACCTGGTTACTTTGCCGTCGCTTTGCACTACCTTCAGTTTGTTGGCGGCCTCAGGCAATTCTACCGTCCAGCGCCAATTCTCGTTCGGAGCAGCCAGGCCGGCGCTGTTTAGATGTTGTTTGTTATAGAAGATCAAATATGGGGATATAACCGACGGCAGAATCCAAGTGCCGCCGGCATAGGTGTACATTCCCCATATAGCCGGATAAAAACTCTTAAAATTAACTTCTGGATCTTTTTCGAGATAAGGTGTGAGGTCGGTAATTATTCCGGCTGTGAGCAAACTGAAACGATACGGTAGATCGGCAATTACATCCGGACCAACGCCGCCCAAGGTAGAGCTGACCACTTTGTCAAGATAACTGGAGCTGCTTATCTTTTCAAATTCTATTTTTATGCCGTAAGGAGCCACTGCTTCCCTGGCGGCATCTACCAGGAAGTCACTTGTTCCCCACGAGGCTAGTCGGATCGTCACTTCTGCGAAGGCACACGAACATAACAGACCGACCATCAAAGCTAGCAACCCGAGCATTACTGCAGTCTTCCTCATAAATTTCCTCAATCCTTATTTTGTTTCAATATTTTTACCGGGATATGATCTACCATTCTGCCCTATGGTTACCATCGATAATTTCTACCAAAACTAGTTTTTTACCCTCCTTTCTATCTATGGTAGTCGGAGGTTATCCAATGTGTTTTTTCTCCGCTTTCACCTCAGCCAGTTTCACCTGAACTTCATCCAGCAGTTTTCTTAACAATTCATCATCTTGGGATGGGGCCGGTTTGGTCGGCCAACTCATATTGGCGCTCATGATACCCATTAAAGATAGAGCTTTTTTCTTCCACATAATTAAGCCGAGCGAGGAAGGATAACGCCGGTTCCAGGCATTGATCCACACCATTATATCGATGTATTTTTGGGCTATGGCTAAATTCGCTCTATTGTCCCATATGGCCGCCAACAATTCCGGGAAGACGTTGGCGAGGGAGGGCACTAAGCCATCTACCTCCATAGACAGGCCTTCAGCGAACAAAGCTTCGTTACCGCATAAATAGGAGACTGTACGCCCTTTCCCGCCCAGCGCCTCTATATATGCTCTCATCCCGGTTGCATCAGGGCCGCTGTCTTTGAAACCGTGCAAAAGAGGCTTAATCTCCCCGATTATTTCAGGAGGGATGGATGCCCCCACATTGCCGGGTATGTTATAGGCCAACCAGGGTAGATCTGCAGTTTCTGAGAGAATGCCGGTGAACCAGTTGTTTATCTCCCCGGGATCGGTCAAAGGAAAATAGAAAGGCAGGCTGAGGACCAGTCCATCAACGCCGCTCTTGCTTGCCGCTTTAATGTGTCGTAATACTTGTGGCCGGTTGGTATCGGACACGCCGGCATAAACCGGTACGCGTCCGGAGACATATTCTGTAACTTCATTAAAAAGGGCATGGCGCTGGTATTCGCTAAGTCTGGTAAATTCACCGGTAGTGCCGGCCACAAATATACCGTCTACACCGCCGTTAATTACATGATCTATCAATCTTCGGGTAGCTGAATAATCCACTTCTCCGTCATCGTTAAAAGGTGTCAGCAAGGGGACAATAACGCCTTGTGGCCGCACATTTTTCCTCCCTTTGTATGGCTGCAGGTATTTGAACCGTTATATCGAACATTGCAACGATCATTGTTTCATATAGTTGAACCGCCCCGCGATTGTTCAAATATAATGAACGGTATGAATTAATACAGAACATCGTATTGCCATGTTCTACAAAGTGAGAGGGATTCCTTCATATGCAAGCAAAAAACCCGACGGCAAAATCAAAGGTAGGATCGTTGGAAAAAGCTTTACAAGTGCTGGAATGCTTTACCACGCAGCAGCCTGAGTTAGGCATTACGGAAATCAGCAAAATGCTGGGGATGCACAAGAGCAGTGTCCATAACATCGTCAGCACTTTCGTGGAAAAAGGTTATATGGAACAGGACCAAGTCACCCGCAAATACCATCTGGGCCTGTCTTTGTTGAGATTGGCCGACATTGTGCGGGCGGGTTTGAGTTTACGGCAAGTAGCCCTGCCCATCATGCATAAAGCCAAAGAAATATACAATGAAACCGTTCATTTGGCTATCGAGCAAGATGGGCTGGTGGTCTATCTGGAATCTGTGCAGCCGACCGACAGATCGGTAGCCCGTTTAGCTGTAGGTAAAAGGGCACAAATGCATTGTACCGGGGTAGGTAAAGCCATCCTCGCCTATTTGCCCGACGAGCGAGTTAAAGCCATTATTGAGAAACATGGCTTAAATCGATATACGGACCACACCATCACCTCGGAGACAGAGTTGATGCGGGAACTGAAACGAACACGCCAGCGGGGCTTTGCTATTGATAATATGGAACATGAACTGGGCATACGCTGCTACGCCGTGCCGATCAGGGATGAGCACGGCAATGTGCAGGCCTCCATCAGCGTCTCGGGACCGGCGGAACGTTTACCGGTGGCAGATGCAGAAATAAAAGCCGAACCACTGATAATGATGGGTATGGATATCTCACGCAAATTGGGCTGGCAGGGCTATTAGCCTTACAGTGAGGCGTGGTGCAGTGGTGCAGTGCCGGGGTGGAGGCGGCGGAAAGAAAAAGCCCCCATCCCGGGCGGGGGCGGGAGCGAGGGACGAGGGGCAGGGATCAAGATCAGGGGATGAACCTGACCAGTTAATATGTCAATGCAAATCGTTCCAGGCGGCTTGCAAGGCTTTAAGGCACTCGCCGACCATCAACTCGGCGGCATCGGGTGTTATGCCGAGACCGCAGAAGCGGGCTCTGGCCATCTCCACCTCATAGCCGCCCTCCGGGAAGGCGGAACGCACCGGCACATATCCGATCTGGCCGTTGCTATACCCTATGGCAATGGTGCGGGCGAAGGGAGAGGCTTTTTCTATGTCCATGGCCAGATCGACAAATATTTCGCCCGGGGTGGCCAGGATGGCCGTGTCGTTGATGGTGATGACTTGCACCGTAACGGGCAAGCCGTGGTAGCTTTGACCGGATTCGAGAAATTCCACCAGCTTGCGGGTCTCACGCAACGCTCTGTTTTTGGAATGGTCGCCTGCTTCCACCTCCGCAGACAACTGCTGCACTTTCTGCCGGGCTTCATCCAGCGAAGGCATAGGCTCGGTGGGCAGGTGGAAGCTGTGCTCCCTGACGCGCAATCGCACATCAAAGGATGATGTCGGAGGGGTGGGAGGATCATAGGTCAAGGCCTGCAGGACGGCGGCGCCGAGGCGGCGGCCCAGGATTTCCACTTCCCTAAAACCGTCTTTATGGTATTGGGAGTTGATATTCCCGGCAAAGCCGTTGGCGAATTGCGCTATCCCGTCAGTGTTGGCCTCGACGAAGCGGCAGGCGGCACCGGGATAATCGCCGGAGATGATGTAATTGGCAGGCCCGAGCACTACGGCATGACAGGGATGGGTGAACCAGGTGGATATTTGTCGCCCCTCGCTATCCCTGACGCTGATGATGTCGGCGAAAGGAAAGACAGGCCCATCCGGATTGACACCCAGTATGATTTTGCCGTCCCGCCGTTCACGGCGGTTTACGCCGCACTGCACCGGGACGCGGTGTACGCTTATGGCTATATCGCTGCTTTCGCTGCTTCTCGCCTTCGCCCAGCCGATAGCGTTGGCTATGGTATCGATCAGGCAGGCGGTGTAGCGGATATTGATGTCGTCGCTCTTGCCCATGCTCTCCAGGCGGCAGGCCGGGCCGGCATGGGTATGTGTGCCGGAGATGAGGATGTGGCCGGCGGGGATGCCTGTCAGTTTTTCGGCTTGCCGGCGTATCTCGGCAATGATGTCGTTGGTCAGGCAGAGGACTTCCACCGTGACCATGGCTATTTCAGTGGTGCCGTCGTTTAGATAGAGGATACGTGCCCAAAGCTCATCATTGATACCAGTCGCCCCAGTTATTCTGGAAGCATAGCCTGCCATCATAATTCCGATAGGGGGGGTGATATTCACCTTTGCCGTTCCTGCTTTTAAACTCATTTTCTAAACCTCCCGATCATAAAAATAGCAGCCGGTTGCCGGCAAGCCACTGGCGACGACCCGGCCACCGACTGCTTATCGCCCTTTACTGTCCATCGGCTGCCGTTTTTGTCGTGCTGATTGATTTATCATTAATAACTTCTGGCATTTATTGTAATAAACCTTTTACAAATGGATAAAATCGGTAGGCACACCAAAGAAATCGCGCAGGCGGGCGGCGAGGTCGGCAACAACTCCGGCATAGCGGGAATCGGCCGCCAAATTAACTGTTTCCGCCTCGTCCCGGCGATGATCGTATAGTTCTCTGGCAACGGGGTTGCCGGTGTCGGTGCCGGTGTCGGTGCCGGTGTCGTCGGGGCGGGAGCGCCACTCCGTATAGCGCCATTCCCTCGTGCGCAGTGAATAGCCCATCACCTTCCCTCTGGGAAACTGGCTCAAAGCGGCCTCCTTGATTTCTTTCTCCGGATTCTCCAGGAGAGGCACGAGGCTGGTACCCTCCAGACCGGCAGGCGACGGCAGATGGCAGAGCTCGACCAGCGTGGGGTAAATATCGATCAGCTCCACCAATGAATCGGAGGTGCGGCCGTGGCAAGGGCAAGGGAGGTGGCGGTGGTCCTGCCGGCCGGGATCAGGGACGGCGATGATCAACGGAGCATTGGTATCGAGTTCGAAATTGGTGGTCTTTCCCCAGAGGTCGTGTTCGCCCAGGTGCCAGCCATGATCGCTCCACAGCACGATGATGGTGCGATCGGCCAGCCCTTCCACTTCCAGCCTGGCCAGGAGCCGGCCGATTTGACTATCGACGAAGCTGGTGGCGGCATAATAGCCGTGGCGCAGATGGGCGGCTTGCTCCGGAGTGAGGGGCCCGAGGTCGGGAATGTCGGTATAGCCGCGCAACTCAGCCCAGTTGTGCAGGGCAATCGGCGGCACATCTTTGGGCGGGTGGGGGTTGGGTATCCTGGAGAGAGCGGTAACATCCTGCATGTCCCAATAGCGGCGGGGAGCGGAAAAAGGCAGGTGAGGACGGCGAAAGCCGACGGCCAGGAAGAAAGGCGGCCTCCCGGCCTGGGCCAGGCAGGAGAGGCGCCTTACCGCTTCATCCGCCACCCGGCCGTCGATATAGGCGTTATCCGGCACATCGGCGCATTCGGTGGCCCGCGCCTTCGCCACTTCGCCCTTGACTACCTGGCTCTGCAAATTCTCCTCCAGGGCATATTTGCCGCCCACCTCGTTGGTGAAAGCCAGGGTCTCATCCACCGACCAGCTTTGCCTGTCGGCCATAGCCCGCGGATCGTGAAAGATTTTCCCAATGCACTCCGTATGATAGCCATGCCTTTTGAAGTGCTCGGGCAGGGTGACCACCTCCGGCATGGTGCTGCGGAAATGGGTCTTCAGATCCCAGACCCGGATGGTATCGGGGCGCCGGCCGGTGAGGAGAGAGGCACGGGAAGGGTTACATACCGCCTGCTGGCAATAGGCCCGGCGGAACACCGTACCCCGGGCGGCAAGAGCGTCTATGTGGGGAGTGACGGCCAAGGGATCGCCATAACAGCCCAGATTGGTGCGCAAGTCGTCCACGGCGATAAAGAGCACATTGTATCTATCGGGGTCCATGCTCCCTGCTCGCATACTCGCCTTAACACCTCCTGCACCCCTGCTAAACGTTATTTACCCCCGCTGCCGGGGCAGGCAGAGTGAAATCCTCCAGACGCAGGGCATAGCCGCGAATCTGGCACTTGGGGCTGTCGTCCATGATGTAATTGACGATATATACCTCCCCGTCGGGGAACTGCACCCAGCCGGAATAGCCCAGATCATTCAGCGCCGAGCGGTCGAAATCGATGGGGATGATGCGGGTCCAGGCCTGACGGTAGGAAGGCGCCAGGGCGGAGGAAGCGTCGGTGACGGCGGCAAAGAAATTCTGCCAGCGGGGCACCCGGTATTTGGATCCTGCCACCGGCGGGTTGGCCCCTCCCTGGGTAAAGCGGTAGGTGATCAAGATCCGGCCGTCGTTCAGGAACCCGGCTACAGGCCGATGACAACCGGGCAGGGGAAACTCGACCGGCGGGCTCCAGGTCCGCCCGTTGTCGCTGGAGATACATTTATAACATGGCAGGCCGAAGCCGGAGTTTTCCCGCATGAAGGCCACAAGGTGCTTCTCCACCGGCAGGATGGAGACTTCGCAGAGGTTCAATCCCGGCTTGTTGGCCACATCTACCGGCCCCTCCCAGCTTCGGCCTTCATTGTCTGAAAACCATAGGCGCTGTACCAGGTAGCCATGCCGGGGATCCCGGTGATGGGCCGACAACAGCCAGGTGCCGCCGGCCAATTCCACAATGCGGTCGGGGACTATGCCCTGCACCGCCGTGGCCAGGGGAGCGCTCCAGGTAGCCCCTTCATCTTCACTGAAAAAGATATATACCCGGCCTCCTTCTTCATTTTTGGCGGAGATCCGGTCGACCACCACCGCCAGGCGGCCATCCTTCAGCATCTGGATGCGGGCGCAATTCCAATAGGGGAAACCGCTTGTACCATCGGTGAGCGGCCGCTTGGCGCTCCAGGTCCGGCCTCGATCGGTGGACTCGCAGAGGACGATGCGGGTGTAGGAGCGGTCGTTGTGGTGATTGCATTCGGAGAAAACGCAGATCAGCTTCCCGCCGGGCGTGAGGGTGACATCGGGCCACGCCTCGTATATGCTGTCGTCGCGGCTCACGGTAAACTTCCGGATCATCTGGAAACCATCTCCCCCTCTATCTCAATCTCATCCTTATTCAAATGGCTGAGGCGGCGGCGGCTCACTCTGTGCCAGCAGAGCATCAACTTCTTCCATAGTAAAGCGCACGCTCACCACAGAGGGACGAGCGCCGTCGGTGAGCGGTATATAAGTGGTGGCGACGAAGGTGCCGTCCGGCAGGAGTTCCAACCCGGCATAGCCGGTGTCGTGATCGTAGCGGCGGTTTTTCAACAACCTGAGGCGACAGGCTCCCGGCCGCAGGTTTACCAGGTCGTCAAAGGTGCCCACCCAAGCCACAAAATCGCCGTAGGTGCCGCCGTCTTCATAGCGGTCGCGAAAAGTGATCACCAGCCTGCCGTCGGGGGCATATTTGGGCATATGCCTGTCACCGGTCAATACGCCGGGAAGTTCCACCGGAGCGCTCCAGGTGCGGCCTTCGTCCTGGCTGACGATCAGCATGGAGTTGTAGCGTCGGGTATTCTCCCGGATCAGCACCGCCAGTTGCCTGCCGTCCGGTGAGGCGATGACGGCCGGCTCGGTCAGCCTTGCCTGAGGATGAGTGGCGATGGTTCTCTGCTTTTCCCAGGTTAAGCCGCCGTCTTCAGTGATGCTCATCTCGATGCGGCCGTCGCGCTGGAATACAGTTAGATAACGTTGCCCCGAAATAGGAATTATGGTGTTGGGCGCCACGGGAGTGATGAGCCCGTTCGGCTGGAAGGGAGTCCAGGTCATCCCACCGTCGGTGGATACGGATTGGTGCAAGTCGCTGCTGCCACGACCGGGTAAGGCGGCCTCATTGGGTCGGGCCATATTGTTGAAAACGATCAGTCTTTCCACTCCCTCTTTATCGGTGAGGCGGAAAATGGTCGGCACATTGGCGGTCTCTTGCCAGTTGGCCGGCACCGGCAGCCGCCCGGACCAGCTGAGACCGCCGTCTTCGCTCCGCTTCAGCACCGTCGGCCCTCCATGACCGAGCGGATATACCACCAATATGGTGCGGCCGTCCCCTAAGAGCACCGTGTCGGGATGGCCGAGATAGGTGCCGGGCACCGAATCCACTATCACCTGGCGGTGCGTATCAAAGGCCAGGTCGAGCAGGGGGATGGGATGATCGCCGACTTTGCCTGCAGGCACCTCGAAAGCGGCATCATGCATGGTTATGTACCAGCCTTCCATTTTGTTTTTATCTATATGCCAGGTGCCGTGGACCTGAAGACGATAGGCGGAGAGATCGGGAGCCGTGGCGACGGAGATAGGCAAAGTGAAATACCCGGGTGTTTCTATCTGCAATTCCGCCTCCCATACCAGCGGCTCGGCCGCCTGGTAGGGCTGCCAACGGCCGTCCTTATATATGGAAATATGGAATTGGAGCTGCAAAGGGAGAGTCATGGGAAGCTGGGTGTGGGAGACCTCGCTTCTCACCGCTACTCGCCCGGTGAGGCGGCTGTCTTGATTCTGTAATGATTCCAGACGGAGGTCGATGGTGCCAAATACCAGCTCAGTTTGATATTCTCCGCCGATCGGCCACGTCTCTTCACCCAGGACATATTCCAGCTGCAGCTTTGCCGGACCGGGAGGTAAAGGGGATATGTCGACAAGCCGGATGGGAGTGGAGGGGGGAGTGGGAGCGGAAGTGGAGTGGGGAAATGAAGCGGAGGAGGGAGAGGGAGCGCTCCCTACGTCCCCCGGCAAGAGGAGGGGCAACGTCGCCTGTCCATTGGTGGTGGTGGCTACCAGGCGATAGCCTTCCGGGCGATATTCTCCTGGCGAGGAAAGCTCCTCCTCCGGACCAAACAGAGGCACGGGCGCCGCCATCTGCAGGCCGATCACAGCATCAACAAGCCAAAGATGACTTTCTATCCACCGGCCTTCTTCATCCATGACAGCTGGCAACCAGCTTCTGCCCACCGGAATGAATGCCGGTTGAACGGCCACCTTTTGTGCGGCAAAAAGACGGCCTGCGGCCTGGTCGGGGTCTCGGTCCCGGGAATAGCCCGCCTGAGCCGGAGGCGAAGGCAGCGTTACGACCAATTCATCTTGGTAAACAGCGGCCTTTTCCGTCTCATCCCGGAGCAATAGCGAGAGGATGCGGTTTTCTTGATCCCAGGCGGCGAAAAACCGGTAGGCATGCCCCGGAACAGGATCGACCAGGGCAAGCCTCCTCGTTTCCGATTCCGCCCAGGTGAGTTCCAGGGACCAGAACGGAAAGCCCCAGGCGTTGACGGCTTGATGCCAGATGATCGCCGCATCCATCCCCTCCGCCGCGCCCTCCACCCGTCCCAGCTCCACTCCGGCTTTTTCTTCCACATCCGGAGTAAAGGCGAAGTAGGTGGCGAAGGTCTGAGCAGAAGCGGGATAGCCAATAATCAGGACCAAGAACAGACAAAGGGAGAAGCACAGGCAGAGGAAGAGGCACAGGCAGAGGGAGACTCGTGACCACCATAATGGCCGTGGATAGTAGATGTGGTTGGTTGGCCGTCCCAAACCGTTCCGGACCGATCCGGAAATGATATGCCCCAGCCTGACGCCGGTCGGCGCTGGAAGCCCAACCTTCATAACTATCTCCCCCTGTCCTTGCTCTTACCCTGCCCCCGCTCCTATCTCCCCCTGCTTCCTGCTGCCATTTCCGTGATGGTATAATAGCCCGCCACTTTCAGCTCACGGCACATAGCCTCAACCTCTTCAGCCGAAAGCGGAGCCAGAGGTAGTCTCGTGGGGCCACAGTCAATGCCCAGCACCTTCATCAGCGCCTTCTGCGCCCGCAGCCCGCCATAGCGGGCGAAAACGGCTATACAGTCGACAGCTATACTCTGGAGCTGCCGGGCCTCCGTCATCTCCCCACTTTTAAATTTCTGGATAATGGTGTAATAGAGCGAGGCCATATGATTATATGTGCTCCCCACCGCCGCCTCGGCTCCCATAGCCAGGCCGGCGAGCAGGATCTCATCCCGGCCGAAAAAGATCTGGTAGCGGCCGCCGGCAAATCTGACGCACCGGCTATAGTCGGCCAGATCCTCATAGGTGAATTTGATCCCTCCCAGACTGGGCAGGCGCTCCGCAGCCGCGGTGAGAAAATCATACATGGAGAACCCCACCCCGGTCATGGAAGGTATGTGGTAATAATAGAAAGGCAGATCGGGCGCCGCGGCAGCAATGACGGCACAGGTCTCCACCAGGCGTTCGACGGAGGATGGTTTGAAAAACACCGGCGGCATAGCCCCGATGGCGCTCACGCCCAGCCGCCGGGCATGAGCGGCCAGCCGGACAGCATCATTTATAGAGGTATGGCCTACATGGGCGATCACGGCCAGCCGCCCTCCCGCCGCCTCCTGCCAGGCCTCCAGCAGCGCTTCTCTCTCCTCCATCGTCAATAGCAGACTCTCTCCCGTGGTACCGCCGACGAAGACGCCTTTTACCCCTTGAGCAACCAGAAAATCCGCATAGGCCGGCACCGGCGCCAAAGACAGTTCTCCGGAAGCGGTGAAGGGAGTGAAGGGCGCCGCGATTAAGCCACGGCAGCGCCGGCCGCCGGAGTCCAGATTATTACCCGAGTCCAGATTATTACCCGCAGACCCCCATGTTGTGACCATATTATTTCTCCTTTTTGTTTTGTTCAGTGACAATCACCTGTTCGACCATTTCCATGTAGGAACCGGCAAAATGATCGGCCAGGCACAAGCGGGCGAGCTGCAGGTCGCCCAGGCACATGGCCTGATAGATCCGCTCATGGCGTACCAGCCGCCGCTTTAATGCTTCCGGGGAGTTATCCGCCGGCCACCTTTTGCGCAGGCGCCAGAACACCTCCATGATCATGAGGGAAAGCTTGGCACCGGCCAGGTGAGCTATTTGCCGGTGAAACTCCATATCTTCCGCTTCCATGCTCTCCCCGGCTTCCACCCTGCCTCTCATGGCATCTATACAGACCGCCAGTGCCCGGAAACCTTCCTCGCGGCCTCTGATCATAGCCT
This sequence comes from Bacillota bacterium, assembly GCA_012840225.1. Lineage (GTDB taxonomy): Bacteria > Bacillota > Limnochordia > DTU080 > DTU080 > DULU01. The sequence goes on along the minus strand of DULU01000094.1, from coordinate 3,477 downwards.
GTTCCAGACAGTCTTCTTCTAATATCTGCCTTATACGGGTCACCTCAAGCAGATCCTTCTCAGTAAACACCAGTTGGATAGGTAAATGCGCCAACAGGTGGCCGATCTCAAAGGAGCGCAGGTAGGTGCCCCGCCCTGGTTCTATGCTGACGATACCCAGCATTTCCAGATATTTCATAGCCTCCCGCAGGGAAGTGCGGCTGACGCCGAAGAGTTCGGATAGTTCCGGCTCCGTGGGCAAGCGGTCGCCGGGTTGCAATTTGTGGGCATAAATATAGTCGATCAGATGCTGCCGGAGTTTCTGCGGCAACTTCTGAGAACTGTCCCTGGACCGGACGACCTCATGCCGGTCACCTCTGGCAGCATCGTCGAACAAGCTTCTCCTCACCCTTCTTTTCTCTCTTCCCTTTCGAAGGCTATTCATCAGATGGATTATATAGCGACGCCCATTTTCCTTCTGAACAAATTCCAAAACATCCTATCTTTACACTCCTGAAAATATGATGGTTTGGGGCAATCACGGGATATGCACCTATGCAAAAAGCCAGTGTCCATTGCCTTTACCGGCAATACCATTTGTTTTCCAGTAATTCCGGCAACAAGAAGGATATCGTATTGGTATGACGTATATTGTCCATGCATATTTTAATTCATCACATGATATCCAAACAACAGACAAGGAGATGATGAAAATGCATTTGCGCGGGAAAATGGTACTGTTGTTTCTGGCCACCATGTTATTGACGGTTTTGTGTGCCCAGATGGTCCTGTCGGAAACGGTCAAGCTCACCATGGCTCACTGGATGTTCCCCCGCAGCGCTGCTTATAAAGAAGGTATAGAAGAAGCCATCGCCTCCTTCCGCGCCAAGTACCCCAATGTGGAAATTGAGCTGCTTGTCCCCGGCACCTCGAACGATCCCTTTATCCAGGGTATCAAGACCTGGTATGTGGCCGGCAACTCACCCGACATCATCGGTGTCGATGCCGTGAAAATGCAAAGCTTCTGGCCCGACGGCATCCTCCTGGATCTAAATCCGTTTATCGAAAAAGACCCCTCCTTCCGCTTCAATATGATATACCCCTGGACATGGGAAGGTATGGTCTTCAACGGCAAGCGCTACGGCGTGCCGCGGGAGGTGTATCATCGTGAGCTTTTCCTGAATAATGACCTGTTTGCCGAGGGCGGTGTGTCCATCCCCAGCAACGACTGGACATGGAACGAATTTGTCGACTATGCCCGCAAATTGACCCGCGATACCGACGGCGACGCTACACCGGATATCTGGGGTTGGCAGAGTGCCTATACCAATCTGTATTTTCTGCATGCCTGGGGCGGTTCGTTTTATATAGACAACGGCCGGAAAGTCGGCTTACTCATGCCCGAGGCCATCGAAGCCTTTGAACAGCTGCTGGCTTTGGAGAGGGAGATGAGGGTAGCTCCCACTGCGGCCCAGGAAAAAGCGGCAGGAGGAACGACCGCGATGACGCAGAACAGCAAGATCGCCATCTTCCACGCCGACATCTACTCGATACCTTCCAATACTTATAGCTTCGATTACACTCTCCGCCTCTTCCCCATTGCCAAGCAGCGCGCCGTTTCCAGTTTTGTAAACGGCTTCGGTATCTCCAGCGCCAGCAAACACCCCGAACTGGCCTGGGCTTTTCTCTCACATCTTCTCTCGGCGGATGTGCTTTATGAAACCTTTGTCAAACGGGATTATGTTTCACCTTTCCATGATGTTAATTCCAGGGGGATATTCCCCAGTTCAAACGACAAGATCCGCCAGCAGATCATGTTCGGCCTGAATGCCACCACGGTGAACGAACACGGCGAATTGGTGATCGGGCCAATGGAAAACGCCACTATGGTGAGAAATGAGCTCAACACCACCATTAGAGAAGGTAAGGAACCTGTGCGCCAAGTCATGGAGCGGCTGATGCCGGTTCTGCAAGCCAATCTGGACGAGTTCCGTAGCTCCTATTTCGTCAATCCATGAAGACCATAGCCAAAAGGAGCAGTAGAGAAAATGACCGAGGCCGCCGACGTGCTTTACAACAAATCGGACGCTTTCAGCTGCGTGAAGCCTATGACTACAGAGGTGCCGCTGGAGGACCACTGGTATTTGCATGCCGATAGCAAATCGCCGAGCGGTTACATCATCATGGCGCTTGGCCTGTTACAACCGCCGCCGTTGACGGTGGCTTTGGCCGAGAAAGGCCACTATGAAATCCGCATCGGTCTCTATTCGCCGGATTATCGCTGCAGCGGCATATTTGCCCGCTTGGTAAACCGGACGGAATATATCTTCCTCCGCCCGGCAGCGGAACTGGCTGATCAGCCGTATCAGGAAGTGTCCTTGGGCGTTCACCATCTCGATGGTTCGGTGCTGGAGATAGCCAATCCATATGAATACCGCAGTTATGTGACCCACCTGCGCCTGCGTCCCAGTCCCAGCCATGCGCAGCCGCCGGCGGCCTCCGCCTCCTCCACCTCTGCCTCCTCAGCCTCCGCCTCTGCCTCTGCGGCCTCCACCGACAGCGGCTCATCCGCCAAGCTGGTACTCGGCTTGGCGGATGTGTGGCATTACTTCTATTTCTTCGGCTCATATGACAAGGACTGCATCAGAAACCTCGTCTACCAGCACAAGCACTGCGGCTTCACCCATCTGGTGTATGAGCTCGGCAGAAGCTGCATGAACTATGAGACGAAGGTGGGAGACCCGAAGCACTTCGACTTCTTCCGCCCCAGGACCCGTTTTGTGGTCTACCAGACCCGCCACCACACCCCGCTCCAGACAGCCGTGGCGGCGTGCCGGGAACATGGGCTGGCTATCTGGGGCCGCCTGTGCCTGAATATACATTACAAAAACACTTACCGGGGTTCGGCCACCAGCCGGTTTGCCAGGGAACATCCGGAGTTCTGGGAGATAGAAGCCGGCGGCAAAGTGAGCAACAGGCAGCTTTGTTTCGGCTACCCTGAAGTGAGGGCGGAACGGGTGGCCATCCTGCGTGAGGCCCTGGAGTTCGGCGTGGAAGGGCTTTTGCTGGATACCATGCGCTACATGCCGATGGCCCAGTGGGGCCGGCCATATGTGGAGGGTTTTCTGGAGAAATACGGCTACTATCCGCAAGAAAGCGACGAGAAGTGGTATCGCTTCCGGGCCTGGGGGTTCACGATGCTCCTGGAAGAAATCAAGAACATGCTGGCTGAGACCGGCCGCCTCGGAAGCAGAGGAGCAGGCACACCGGTGGCCCTGCGTCTGCCGGCGGTCACCCCGGAAGAACTCCTGGTGCAGGGGGTGGATCTGGACGAAATCCTGAAGCTGCAGCTGATATCCCATCTGATCATTGGGGAAGCGAAAGAATCCATCCCTGCCGACCTGGTGAAATTCTATGGGGACCTGGTTAAAGAACATGATATCAAGCTGCTTCTCTGCTATTTCGTCCATGGAGAGCCGCTGCCTGGTCCGGAACACC
>DULU01000093.1 GCA_012840225.1 Bacillota bacterium | reverse complement strand
TTAATAATATAGTTGGGAGGTGCATTAGATGGTAAAAAGTAGGCGTTGTTGTTGGTTTTTGGTATTGATAATGGTAACGGTAACGAAGTTCGCTATTTCGGTAGGTTTGTTATTGACCGGCAGTTGGGCTGTGGCGGCACCGGTGGCCATCACCCACTATAGCTACGGCGCCCACGGTCAGGCCTGGGCGGATTACCTGATGGAACGGGCCAAAATCTTCAATGCGCAAAACCCCGATGTGCAGGTGGAAATTCAGGTGTCGCCGGGCAATGAGTATGTGTCCAAGTTTCAGATCATGCTGGCCGGCGGCGTGGCGCCCGATGTGACCGACTTTCACCCGGCTTTGGGAGCCACCTTCCTCATCCAGAACGTATTCACCGATCTGCGCCCCTATCTGGAAAGAGACGGCATAAACCTCAACCGCCTCACGAGTCCCTCAGTGGTGGAGGTGCTCACCAACAATGATGGAGCTATCTGGGCGCTGCCGGGAGACATCTACCCCGTGGTTACATTTTATAACGCCGATATACTTGCTAATGCCGGCCTGCCGTTCCCCGATCAGCTGGGCAACAACTGGACCTGGGAGCAGGCACTCACGATGGGCAAGAAAACGGCCATCGATGCCAACGGCGACGGTATAAACGAGCAATGGGGTATGGACCGGATGTGGGCCCGCTGGTATATCTGGGTGCATCAAGCCGGGGGTATGGTGTACGACCGGATCATCGATCCCACCCGGAGCACCTGGAACGATCCCAGGGTGTTGACGGGCCTGCGTTTCCCCTTGACGGCACAGATGGATAACATCAGCCCCAAAACCAACACTCCCAACTACACCCAGACTTATTTCTGGTTCGGCAAAACCGCCCTGGATCTGGTCGACGGGCCGGGCGTCATCGGCGCTTACTTAAAGGATGCCTCTTTCAACTGGAACATCGCTCCCCAGGTGCGCGGTCCGGAAAATGCGGGATCGGAAATAGCTTTGGGAGCTTTCCAGATCGTCGGGGACAGCAAAAATAAAGAAGCGGCCTGGAGATGGCTGAAATACATCTCCCTCGATATGGAATCCCACGCCAGATTTGTGGAACTGACCGGCAGGGCTCCTTCACTAAATGCGCTGCAGTCCCGCTACAGGAATCTCTGCCCCTATCTGCCGAGCAACTTCATGGCTTTCTTCCAGACGGCAGGGGATCCCGATACCAAGATGAACTATGTGCTGCTGCAGTCGAGCGACATCAATGCCGTCGTGAACCCGCTGATCACCCAGGCCTTCCTCGGCCAGATTCCTCTGGAGACAGCCGTCACCCAGATCCACGACTTAGTCTCCGCCATCCTGGCCGAAAAGGGTAAAAACTAAAGCTGGCGAGGGGGGCGGCTGGCCAGGCAAACAGTTGGCTGGGCAGACAGGTGCTGGCCAGGCAAACAGGCAGCTGTCTGGGCACGCAGGCAGCTGGCCGGAGCCTCAGCTGAGGCAGCATGCTCAGTGAAGCCCCCGCTAGCAGCAAGGGCAGCGATAGCGATGTCCAGCTAAGCCCTCACGCTCAATCGCTCAGTAGTTATAGTCATAGTTATAGATAAAGTTATTGTAAAAAGTGGTCGTTATAGCAAAAAGAGGTCGCTCCCCCCACGGGGCGACCTCTTACATAAGACCTCTTTCATACCGGTCTGTGCTTTGCTCTATATTGGCCGGGTGTGCAACCTTCCATCTTGCGGAAAACGTTCGTAAAGTAGCTTTGCTCGGTAAAGCCGGATTCCTGGGCGACGCGGGCAATGCTGATGCCGGTGCGTGCCAAGAGTTCCTTAGCTCTGGCAAGGCGCATATCCGTCAGGATCTCGGTATAGGATTTGCCCAGCTTAGCCCGGAACATCTGCGACAGATAGGATGGGCTCAAATAGGCTGCCTGCGCCACATCGTCCCTGGTAATGCGCCGGTGGAAATTCTCCTGCATATAAGCCAAGGCGGCATGCAGCTGCGCTTCCACCGGCCGCACACCCTGGCTGTAGATGCCGTCCATCAGCTTCTCCAGATGCAAGACCAGCCAGCTTCCCAACTCCTGCTCGTTTTGGATCTCCCCCAATTCCTGTAATGAGCTGTAGTTCAAGCCCAATAGCTGCAGGGGGTTGCCTCCGGCTTCCACCGCCGTTCGATATATGACCACAATCAGCTCGAGAACCAAAGCCTTCAGCAAAGTGAAATCCTGGCCGGCCAAGGAGTAGACCCCCACCAGGATGCGGTTGATAATCTCCCTGGCTTTGCGCCGCTCCCCGGAACGTATGGCCCCGATCAGCTGCACCTCTTCCTGGAGATAAACCTGGCGGAGCGTATTGTAGGGGCTCTTTTTCAGGCTATGAATGGCTTCTGCTTTGCTCGCTTCCCTGGCGGCCGTCTCTGCCTGATAGCGCATGAGGGCTTCGTTCAACAGATTGACATCCACCGCCGTTTTCATTAGGAACTGGGAAGCCGGGGTCAGAGCGGAGAGATCCTCTCCGTCATCAGGCAGCATGACCCCGGAAATAAGGCCGCCGATCAAAATGTTGTTGTCGGTCACCGGCACAACCCAGAGGCAATATTTGTGAGGGCATTCCACCATGGCCGCTTCTCCCCAGCGCAATCCCTCTTTAGCCAGAGAATGTAGGTAGCCGGGGTATCCGACACAATCCTCGCAGGCCATCTTCCCGGCCGCCACTTCGCCGTCCTGGTCGATCAGCGCCAGCGGATGCTCCGGATATTGACTGCCATATTGCTCCACCGCTTCGGCGAATCTTTTTTGCAGCTTCTCATCAAGCGTCTTCAATCTGGTCTCCTTGACGGAATATATGTTCATTTTACCTCAGTTTTATATACCGTTCCAGTGGCTGGGTGCAAGCACATATTTAAAGGTGTCGATAAATATATTTAATATCTCGCCTTAATTTTGGCTAGGTGATATTGACTTTATTAACCATGGAATGCATAATATCAATGCAATGGATTAATTATCTCAAGGTCGATATCAACATTGATCAGGACGAGAGAGGTGCAGACCCAGATGCAGGACAGATATCTGATCTACCTACCAAAAAGCCTCCGGTCAAAGGCGGTTCACCGGACTGGACAGCCCGGGCAGGATCAGGCTTATTTCGTCTACCGTCGCCGGCAAAATATGGATAAGCTTGCAGCTGCGGCTTTCTGTTCCCTGATATGCAGTATGTGCGGGCGCTGACCGACCGGCACGCTGCGTCCAGAAGTGACCGGCAGTAATAAATATATATCTAACATTGTAGAGAAAGCCTACTCATGCTACACTCGGGGTATGAGCAAAATGAACAATATGAGCGATATAAACAAATCATTCTCTCCGTCTCATCCATTCCGCTGGTTGGCAATGGCCGGTGTGGTCATCATCCTCATCATCTCTCTCTGGGTGGTAGGCAACCAATCTTTACCCGGAGCCGATCGCTACCTCTATTATGCCGCCGACACCTTCCAGCCAGGAAAAATCGCTATTTACCCGATGCCGGCCAGAAAAGGCCTCCGCATGTTTATCATCAACAACGACGGCAACTATCTCGCCCTTATCGCCAGGGACCCCTTGGATCGTTGTCCGGTTGCCTGGAATCCGAAGGAGAAGCTGTTCGTCTCTCCCTGCAAAGGTGGAGCATATGCCGTGGACGGCAGTTGGGTGCGCGGGGAGGCCGAGCGCGGCTTGGACAGGTTTTATACCTCCATCGAAGGTGACATGCTGGTGGTGGATACCGAAACCATCATCCCCGGCACGCCTCGGAGCAATTCGCCATAGGAATCGGCCTGGGGATCAGCCCGGGCATCGACTTCGGGATCAGCCTGGCCCGGCGGTAGACAAAATAGCACATGAGAGCATATGAGAGCATAGGCATATGAGGTAGTTGAGTTTATTGCCCGACACCGATGATACCTTGGACATCATCAAGCCCATCGACACCATTGCCTGGAAAGACGGCCACGTGGAGCTCATCGATCAGACCCGGCTACCACATGAAACTGTATACCTCAAACCTGAATCTATTGAAGAAATATGGACGGCCATCCGCACCTTGCAAGTGCGCGGGGCGCCGGCCATCGGTATCGCCGCTGCCTTTGGTCTATACCTGGCCGCCCTTTCCTCCAAGGCCGAAAGTGTAGCGGAACTCCTCGCCGACCTGGACAAAGCTGCCGCATACCTGCGCACAGCCCGCCCCACCGCCGTTAACCTTTTCTGGGCGCTGGAGCGCCTGCAGCAGAAAGCTGCCTCCAAAGCCGCTGAAATTAAAGCGGCAGCGGCCGGTAAATATGCAACCGCCAGGCAGGAGAAGGAGCCTGAAGACTCCGGCGGCGTCACCGCCCTGCGCCAGGTTCTTCTCGACGAAGCTTTGGCAATGATGAATGAGGATATCGCCGTCTGCGCTGCCATAGGCGCCCATGGCGTCACTTTACTTCGTCCCGATATGGGTGTCCTGACCCACTGCAATGCCGGCGGGCTGGCTACTGCCGGTTGGGGCACAGCTTTGGCCCCTCTTTTCCTGGCTCATCGGCGCGGCCTGCCCCTCAAGGTTTATGCCTGTGAGACCAGACCGCTTCTCCAGGGGGCTCGCCTCACCACCTGGGAGCTGATGCAGGAGGGCATCGACGTCACATTGATCTGCGACAATATGGCCGGCGTGGTGATGCAAAAGAAGATGGTACATGCCGTAATCGTGGGTGCCGACAGGGTGGCGGCCAATGGTGATACGGCCAACAAAATCGGCACCTACAGCCTGGCAGTCCTGGCCAGGCAGCACGGCCTCCCCTTTTATGTAGCCGTTCCCCGCTCGACGCTGGATCTGGACACGCCGACCGGTGCCGGCATCACCATTGAGGAGCGGCCGGGCGCCGAGGTAACTTCCTTTTTGGGCCGGCCGGTAGCCCCGCCGGGCGTCAAGGTATACAACCCAGCCTTTGACGTGACCCCGGCCGATTTGATCACGGCTTTTATCACCGAGGTGGGCGTGCTTTACCCACCCTTTGCCCCAGCTCTCCAAGCAGCAGCCGCCAAGCCATTCCCGCCGTATATGCCGAACCCTTCCGGCTGATCCAGCTCTGTCTATGAGCCGGCCTTACCTTTGAGCTGGCCTCATCTTTAGGCCAACTTTATGTAAATTAAGACATGCCTGCCTTGCTCTTCCGGCGTGCTTCCACCTGAGCCAAAACGACCTGATCGTCTCGCTCATTCACTACCAGTTCCATAAACTCATCAGCTGTAAATCCGAGCTCATCCAGAACTCGCCGGTCCATCGTTCAAGGATACTCATAGTCGCCAATGTTGCCGTCGGCTTTGGCTCTGGCCTTATCGATCATGCGAGCCAGCCAGTATATGCCGCCCAGCATGACCTCGGGTCCTCTTGGCTTAAACTCCATGGCTAAAACCTCCTTTTTGTTTATATGAGCATAATAACATTTATATAGGCCCATTGTCACCGGAGCAAAACCGGCATGTAATTCGTGCCATCCGTACGCCACAGAAGTCGCGATACACCATCATCACTATCCATCCATCGCTCCCCCTCCCCCTGTCCTTCGGCGTGTCCACTTCTGTCCCACATCTGGTCGGAGTGTCGTTTTTGTTCCGAAACATAATCCGGATAGGCTCCGATGAGCCAAACCGAGGAAAATATTGGCAAATCATGGGGGGGTAATTGCTATATACTGGTAATTACTACCTGCAGCCACTCTGTTTGTGCCAAAAAGCTACATCCTCTATCCTCACCGGCTAGGTTCCGGAATAATATACACACCCCCCATCGAGGCGGGAGAGGTGAGGTCAAACACATGTTTATTTCGTGGGGACCGTTGAAAATGATCAGCGGTGCTATTGAGCAGCACATTTGCTCGGCGGACCATCGAACTCCCAGCTCTCCAGGTTTACCGTACCGGGCTTTCGCAAGGTTTGGCGTAAGTCAGTATGATGTGGTCGACCTGCCAGGAATGCCGCGACAACCGGCTGCATCACCAATATGCGCAGAAGCAGGTAGCGGCAGACTTCCTTGACATAACTCTGGCTGCTACCTCCGGATCACATAATATGCTATATGGGGACGAGATAAGTTCATCATCCAAACTCTTCCGGACTCTCAACTCTCGATAGAGACCATTCAACCTGCTGGACCTACCAAAAGCAGCCCCCTTCTTCGACCTTTACCACCCCCCTTTACCCTTCCATCTCCGACCTACTCTTCGACCCTACCCCTTCGACCCTACCCTTTCGATCCTACCCGCCCTCCGGGGTGTCCACTTTTGTCCCACATCTAGTGGGGGTGTCGTTTTTGTTCCCGGACATTATCCGGATAGGCTCTGATTAGCCTAACTGAGGAAAATACTGGAAGAAAACATGGGGGTAAATGCCATATACTGGGAATTTCGGTCCGCCGCCAGCCTGTTTGAGCAAAAAAGCTACACCACACATCCTCACTAGCCAGGTTAAGGAATAATGTGCACACCACCCATTGTGGTGGGAAAGGCAGGGCGGGGGGCAGGACGGGAAAGGCGGTGCCAAACATGGAGTTTTTGCGGGATTGCAGTAAGGAG
>DULU01000092.1 GCA_012840225.1 Bacillota bacterium | reverse complement strand
GGCCCGCCGGGTAGCGGCTTCCGCTATCGGCTTCATCCCTGCCGGCCCGTCTTCTCTGGAAGTGGTGCCCCCGGGGCAGGAGACGGCCTTTGCGGCATCGCTTCCCCTTCATTTTCTGGCCGAAAGCGGCCTCTACGATCCGCTCGGCATCGGCGGCCGGCTCGCCGCCATGGGCATCCGCCACCTCGGCGAGCTCACCGCCGTCCCGAAAGACGCTCTCCTCGCCTGGTTCGGCGCCGCCGCCGGAACCCGCCTCCATGAGTTGGCCCGGGGATGGGACCCCACTCCCGTGAAGCCCCTTTACCCACCCGACCGCATCAGCCTGCTGCACCGCCCGGACCCCGCACAGCCCGGATACACCGGCAGCGCAGAGATGGAGGAGGTGCTGGCCGGACTGTGCACCTCCCTGGCCGGCATCCTGGCCGACCGCGGCCTCGGCCTCCGCCGGCTGAGCCTGAATCTGGTCTTCCGCCACTGCTCCCGGCAGGAATCTCTGGTCCTGCCCCATCCTGTCTCCGAGCGCATGGTCCTGACGGCCGCCTGCCGCCGACTATGGCAGCGGCTCAAACCGCAGGAAGAGGTCCTGGAGATCGTCCTTCAGGGCTGGGACCTGGCGCCGAGAAAGGCGACCCAGCTCGACCTTTACCGGCCCATTCCCTCACAGCCGGCCGCCGCCCCGGGACTGGAGGCGGCCTTATACCCGCTCCGGGCCCGCTTCGGCCCGAGTGTCCTCCGCACGGCCGCCGAGTTGCCGCTCACCCGGCGCGAGCGGGTCAGGGAAATGTGGGAAAGGGAGTGCTTATGATTATGAGCAAGATAATCAGGCAACCGATCACCGTGATGCCGGACGGGGCCGGCCGGCCGCAGTGCTTCACCTGGCGGCGTCGGCAATATAAAGTGGAAGCCCTGGTGGAAGACTGGCTGGAGGCGGGCAGCTGGTGGGACGGAGAAGGAGAAAAGGCCTTCTACCGCCTGCAATGCGGTGAAGGCCTCTACGAAATCTATCACGACCTGGCCGAGAAGGCCTGGTATCTCTATCGGGTGTTGGACTGATCAGAAGACCACGCCTATATCCCTCAGATAGGCCAGCGAATCGGCCACCCTTTGATGCCGGAGGGCCAGCGAATCTTCCTCGCCTTTGATGCCTTCCAGTTCCAGGCTGAAGGGCCCATAGAAGCCGACCTGATCGAGAATGCGGAAAAGCCTGGGGAAATCGATGGCCCCTTTCCCAATGGCCGGGAAATACCAGTCCTCAAATTTCTTGCGGCTGTCTTTCAGGTGCACATGCCGCACATATTCGAGCATCCGCTCCAGTTCCGCCAGGGCGTCGATGGTCTCGTTATAATAGTAAAGATTGGCCGTATCGAAGTTGATCCTGATGTTGCTGTGCTTGAGATCGCGCATGGTCTGCAGACCGCTGTCGGCGGAAGAAAAGAGCGGAGGATGCGTCTCCAGGCAGACCAGCACGCCGCGGAAAAGCGCCGCCTCGCCCAATTCCAGCAAGTGATCGTATACCGTCTTGGTGCGCTCGGGGGCCGAAACGTTAAACACCCTCGCTCCCAGGGAGTGGGCGATCTCCATCTGCTTGATCAGCTTGTTCAGGCCTTCTCTGGTGCGGATGTCCGCATGCCCGAACGCCGCCGAGACCCGCACATCTTTTTCCTCCAGAAGCGCCTTAAACTGTTGCAAACTTTCCGGGCTGGATTTATCGCTGAGCCGTACCAGAGGATCATCCTTGGAGGGCTCCGGCTGGAGACCGATTTCAATATGCTTCAATCCCAATTCAGCCACTCCTAGCACGGTTTGCCGGGCACCCCATCTTCCATAGGTATTGGTAAAGACTGCAATCAACCGCCGCAACAGAATTCCTCCGTTTCGATAGATCTGCGTGGAGATGTTCGGCGAAAAATAAAGCTTTCCTCCCCTTTTTCCGTCTATTTGTACTCTTTGTCGTGGCATTATAGCAGGAATCCGTTTTATCATCCCGAAAAACCGTAAGGATTGATGCCAACTAGGAGGATGCTTTTTAGATGCTCGCTGCTCATTGTCCCCACATCATGCACCAAAGCTCCGGCGCCATAGGCCGCCGCCAAAATTATTCCCTTTTTCTTATTCTACTACTGACCCTGGCCTTTCTTTGCCTATCGGGCTGCCTGGTAGCTGGTGAGCCTGCGGCAGCCGCATCTTCTACCACAGCTGTTCCCGCCGGACTTTCCGTGGAAGACATAATCAGGAATATCGAAGGCGCACTGCAGAAAATCACCGATATCAGCTGCCAGGTGGAATTTAACCAACCAAAACCCGACGGCAGCACCGCCCGCACCTTTATTGAGGTGCAAGCCACCATGTCCGGGGTACTGCGGATGACTTTTCTTGAGCCGCCGGAGTTTGCCGACGTCATCTATATATTCGACAAACCTTCCAACAAGGTCACCCAGTATTCACCCATCACGGGGATAGCCGTAGTGCAATATATCGATCAGGTGGCCAAGGGCATTCCCATTCCCGACAATATCGGCGGTCTGTTTTCCCTGCCCTCTGCCGCCGAGTATGACCTTTCCGTCAACGGCAAGGACGATAGCGGCCGCTATGTGATCGTCGCTGCCAAGGGCGTCAACAATAGCACAAACAACAACAGCAAAGTCAACAACGCCGACAGCAAAAACAACGCCGACAACCTGCTTTACCATTTCTGGGTCGACACGCGGGAGTGGCTCACCACACGCATCTGCGTCTACGATCAAAACGGCGGCACTATATACACCATCTCCTACAACTCCATCCGCCGGAACGGGAACCTGAAGGAAAGTAATCTCAGACGTCTGCCGCCGCGCACGGAAATAAATGACTGGACATAACAGGGCAAGACAATATTGCTCCAGGAGGATAATTTGGTGAACATCATCAGCCTTGCCACCCGCCGCCCGGTGGCCGTTACCTGTTGTGTGGCGGCCGTTCTTTTGTTTGGTTTTATGTCCCTGAGCCGCTTGGCGGTGGACTGGATGCCCGGCCTGACGCTGCCGGTAGTGGCTGTGGTCACCGTATATCCTGGAGCTGATCCCGAAACCATTGAGCTGCAGGTTACCAATCAGGTCGAGTCGGCGCTCTCCACCCTCTCCGGCCTGAAGTCTCTGGAAAGCTACAGCATGGAGAATCTCTCCGTCGTCATCGCCACCTTTACCGCCGATGTCAAAGAATATGAGATCATGCATGATGTAAACACCAATCTCGCCGCCCTGGCTCTCACTCTGCCTTCAGATGCCATGACGCCGGCGGTGGCCAATGTGGACCCGCGCATGTTTCCCATCATGACCATCGGCGTCACCGGAAAAGGTGAGTTGTCTCAAGTGGAACTCACCCGCCTGGTGGAAACCAAGTTGAAGCCTGAGCTGGAGCGGGTCGACGGAGTGGGCAAAGTGTCCGTCATCGGTGGAGCGCATCCGGAGATCAGTGTCTTTCTGGATATGGAAGCCCTGAAGGCCAACAACCTCACCGCGCTCACTTTGAGCGAGCTCATCGCCACCCAGAACGCCATGGTGCCGGCCGGTAACATCGAGGACAACGGCACCCGCTACCATATACGCATAGGGAATGCCCTCACCGGCGCGGAGGACTTGAAAAATCTGGTCATCGGCCAGAAAATCCTCGAACCACCCCTCCCTCCCCTGCCTCAGCCGGTTTATCTCAGAAATGTGGCTGATGTGGTGGAAGGCACCAGCCCAATGGAAGGATTTGCCCGCACCGACGGCAAGCCGGCCGTGGGGTTATATATTTTCAAGGATTCCGGGGCCAACACCGTGCGCGTCTCCAGCCAGGTGCGGAAAGCCGTCGAGCGGCTGAATGCCGGTGCAGAGTTGCCGCTGGAAATCAAGCTTCTCACCGATCAGTCACAATATGTCACCAGCTCCATTGACAACCTAAGCGGCACCATAGCCATCAGCTCTATTTTGGTGATTGCGGTCTTATTTTTCTTTTTGCGTTCCTGGCGGAGCATCCTGGTGATTGCCTTCGCCATCCCTCTCTCCCTTATCATCGCCCTCATTCTCATGTATGCCGCCGGCCTGTCGCTCAACGTGATGAGCCTCGGCGGCCTGGCTTTGGGCGTCGGGATGCTGGTGGACAACGCCATTGTGGTGTTGGAGAACATCATCCGCCACCGCCGCACGTATGGCAAAGGCCTCATCGCCTCGGCGGTGGACGGCACCTCCGAAGTAGGTCTGGCCATCAGCGCCTCCACGTTGACCACCATTGCCGTCTTCCTGCCCCTGGCCTTTCTGGAATCCACGGCCGGGCAGTGGTTCCGGGAGATGGCATTGACCGTCACCTTCGCTCTCTGCGCCTCCCTTTTGGTAGCCGTTCTCGTTATCCCGACCATGGCGGCCAGGCTATTGGTGCGCCGCTCCGCCGCCGCCGACGCCGGCGAGACGGAGATCGGCTGGATCCTGCGGCTGCAGACCTTTTACCTGCGCACCTTGCGCGGTGTGACCGCTCGCCCCTGGCTGCCCTATCTCCTTCTGGCAGTCGTGGTTGGCGGTGGTGCGGCATCTTTGGGGATACTCCCCATTGAACTGCTCCCGGCAGCCGACGGTGGCCGGATCAACGTCACCCTCACCATGCCTCCAGGCACGCCTCTCACGGTCACCGACCGCATCTCCCGGCAGCTGGAAGAGATCATGATGCAGACCGAAGAAGTGCATACCGTGTGGGCTCAGTGCGGGCTGCAGGGCGACGATATCATCAACATTCTCTATTCCGAAGGCACCAATGTAGCCAATCTACAGGCCGAACTGGTGCCCCTGGCGGAACGCACCCGCCGCTCAGAAACCATCGCCGCCGAATTCCGCAATAAATTCGCCGCACTGGACCTGGAAGGCGGGCAGGTCAGAGTAAGCGCCGACCTGATCGCCGACGCCATGGGCGAAGCCTTCCAATCCGGAGTGCAGATTCACCTGCAGGGCGAAGAATATGCCACCCTGGAAGAGCTGGCGGTGGCGGTCGCCGATGGGTTGAGGCGGACCAGCGGCTTTATCAACGTCGTCAATGCCGCCGAGGAGCGCCAGCCTGAACTGGTGATTACCATCGACCGCACCAGGGCTCTGATGGGGCAGATCACCGCCGGCATTGCCGCCCTCACCGTGCGCTATGGTCTCACCGGCCTGGAGACCACCCGCATCTCCCGAGAGGGCGAGGAGATCCCCGTAATCATGCGGCCGCGCCCGGAAGACATCGCCGGTATCGAACCTCTGATGAATTTCCCCGTCCAGGGGATGGCGACAGCCGGGCAAAGCACCCCACCGCCGGTCAAGCTGAACCGGATAGCCGGCTGGGAAACCTCCGAGGTACCGCTGACCATTCGTCACTTCGACCGGCAGAGAACCTTGGTGGTCAAAGCCGGCTTAGACGGCATTGATCTGAAAGAAGCCGAACGCCGGGTACGCGCGGTGCTTTCCGGCATCACCATCCCTCCCGGCTACAAAGCGGAACTGGCCGGGGTATACGACACCATCGACGAGGCGAAAAGCGAACTCTTTATGGTCCTGCTATTGGCTTTGGCTCTGGTGTTTATGGTCATGGCCGCCCAATTCGAATCATGGCGCTATCCGTTCATCGTTATGATCACCGTGCCCTCAGCTTTGGCCGGAGGTGTACTCCTCCTCTGGCTGTGCCGGCAAAACTTAAGCGTCAGCGCCATCATGGGTCTGGTGATACTGATCGGCGTCTCGGTAAACAACGGCATCGTCATGATCGACATGATCAACAGGCTCAGATCCTCAGGCCTGAGCCTGGATGAAGCGATCAACAGCGGCAGCAGCTACAGGCTCCGCCCTGTGCTTATGACTTCGGCCACCACCATCATCGGTCTCTTGCCCCTGGCCTTGAGCAGCGGTGAGGGTAGTGAGCTCCAGGCTCCTCTGGCCATCGGCTTCATGGGCGGCATGATCACCTCGGCCCTGCTCACTTTGTATATCATTCCGGTGACTTATCGTTACCTCTCGCTTATCGGATGGCGGAACGCCGCTCCGGACAGCGGGCGCCCGGTCCCGCCGCAGCAGATCCAAAGCAACCTGCCCTAAGATCCTGGAAGGAGGCTTTTATGGGTCGCATTTTGATCGTGGAGGATGAAGCGAATATTGCGCAGGTCCTGGAGGAAGTGTTAAGCGACGAAGGCTATGACGTCGTGGCGCTGGCCGACGGCCAAGAAGCTTTGGATTGGTTGCAGCAGGAGAAGTCGCTGCCTGATTTGGTGCTGGTCGATCTTTTTATGCCGCGGGTCAACGGTAAGGAAATCGTGACCTATATGCGCAGCCGGGAGAGCCTGGCCACCGTGCCCATCCTCTTGGTCACCGGCGCCGTGCCCAGCGCCCACGATTTCCCGCCTTTCGGGAGCTATCAGGGGATCATCGGCAAGCCGTTCGACATCGCCGACATCCTGGAGAAGGTAGCCTATTTTCTCCCCCAGCCGCCGCCCAGGCGGAACTCCTTTAGCCGCACCTGGTGAGAGACGGCGGGGTAGGCGAGGACGGTGGCGGTACCGGCGGGGCCGGTGGCGGTACCGGCGGGGCCGGTGGCTGAGACGACGGAGCCGGTGCGCCCAGCGGGAACTTCCGGAAAGCGACGACGCCCAAACCGACGCAGAGGGCCGCCACCAGCCCCAGCAAACGCACCCCCAGATCCTTTCCGGACTGATAGCCGCCGGCGGTCAATATCGCCGAAGCCGCCGTGGAAGAGAGCACCAAAGAGACCTTGGTCATAAAGCCCTGGACGCCGAAATAGGCCGCTTCCTGTCGCTGCCCTGTGGTAGCCGCCCCCTCCCTCGCCAGCTCGGCCATCAGACTGTTGGGCAGGGTGAACATACCGGCCATGGGAATCCCGGCCAAAGCCACGATGATCGTACCCATCAACCAAGCCGGCACCGGACCTAAGCCGATGAAGGCGATCAGCAAAAGGTTCACGCCCAGCCAACTCATGATGAAGGAATAAACCGCTTTGGTGCCCCGCTTTTTGGCTGCCCTGGTGATGGGACCGATGCCCACCAAAGCCGAGCATAGCGCCAAGCCCATCAACATGGCCACCATCCCCTCATCGCGGAACATGAGGACGGTCACCACATAAGGCACGGCTATCACCATCATGTTCAGCCCGAACCAGAAAAGCACCTGCGCCGTGACATAGAGGCGAAAGATCCGGTTTTGCCAGATGCACTGCAGGGCGCTGCCGAAAGAGCGGCGCTCGTCTCCCGGCTGCCACTTGACATGGCGCAGCTGAAAGACCGGCACGTAAAAACTGAGCAAAGCCATGGCCCCAATGACCAAGGACATCACGCCAAAGCCATAAGTGTCGATCAACAACCCCGAAATGACGGCGGCGCCGGCCACGCCGCCGATATAGAACAGAGCTTGCTTCTCCACCAGGCTTAACCGCCGCTCGGGCGTATCGGCCAACTCCGGGAGGATGGCCAGATACGGGCCGGTGTAAACCGTATAGAAAAAGAAGAACAGGCTCAGTATGAGTCCCAGATAAATTGCGTTGATGAGCGCCGATCCGGCCACCGGCGGCCGCCAGAGGAGGGTAAAAGCCAAAACCGTCGGCAAACCGCCGCCGGCCATAAACGGCAGGCGCCGCCCCCAGGCTCCACCCCGGCGATTGTCGCTCCACACCGCCACCAGCGGGTCGGCCAAAGCGCCGACCACCCGCCCGGCGGCCAAGGCGGCACCGGCATACATCGCCGGAGCAAAAGCGGCCTCGGGATCCGGAGGCGAATAAAAAAAGATAATCCAGGTCAACACCACCTGGGATACCATGGAGGTACCGAAACAACCGGTACTATACCCCCAGTCGATCATCCGCTTGGCCAAAGCTTGGTCTTTCACCTTCACCACCCCCAGCTCAATACATAACAGTGTATAAACCCGCCATCTCTTCTTCATGAGGCAAGCTAAACCCTTGTAGTTCCCGGCACATTTCATCCGGCCTGAATTTAGGGTCGAGGATAAAGCTTATACTATTGATGCTGAGCTACGCCATAATAGACCGGGGTGCTTGCCTGATGCTTCGTCCGCGCCGCCGCATATGGAAATATATACTGGCGCTGGTGCTGGTGGGAATGATCCCGTCCGGCATCTGGCTGGGCCTGGCCGCCTGGAGGGTTTGGCATTTTGCGCCCGAAGCTCCCCCCGATGCCGCCCGGCTTTTCGACACGCGCGGCCGGCTGATCACCACCGTCGGGCTCAGAAGACAGCCCTTCATCTCTCTGGAGGAATTGCCCGCCTATCTGAAGACCGCCGTGATCGATATCGAAGACTCCCGCTTCTGGACGCATCGCGGCATCGACCTGCGCGGCATCGCCAGAGCGCTGTGGGTGGACATCAAAGGCCGGGGGGTGATCCAGGGGGCCAGCACCATCACCCAGCAGCTGGCCAAATTGCATTTTCTCACCCCGGAGCAGACCATCACCCGCAAAATCCAGGACGCCTTATACGCCATCCTCCTCGAGCTGCGCTTCTCCAAAGAAGAGTTGCTGGAGATCTATCTCAACACAATCTATTTCGGCGAAGGGGCTTATGGCATCGAGGAAGCCGCTCTCACCTATTTCGGCAAGCAAGCCCACCTCCTGACCCTTCCGGAAGCCGCCTTGCTGGCCGGCTTGCCGAAAGCTCCGTCGGTGCTCAACCCCTACAACAATCCTGAAAAGGCTCTGGAGCGGCGCCAGGTGGTTTTGCAGCGCATGGTCACTCTCGGCCACCTGAGCGAAGAAGAGGCCGAAGAGGCCGCTGCGGCCCCGCTAGAGCTCGCTCGCCGCCGGGGTGGTCCGGCACCCTATTTCGCCGATTATGTGCTCTCTGAGATCACCAACAGGTTCGGCCCCGGCCTGGTGCGCAGCGGCGGGCTGCGCATCTATACCACCCTCGACCTGGATATGCAAGCCGCCGCCCAGGAGGCGCTGGGCAACACGCAAGGGGCGGTGGTGGCCCTCGATCCCCGCAGCGGAGCCATCAAAGCCATGGTGGGAGGGCGCGATTACATGGAAAGCCAGTTCAACCGGGCCACTCAAGCACTGCGGCAACCGGGATCCGCCTTCAAACCCTTCATTTATGCCGCCGCCATTGAGCTGGGTTGGCCGATGAACGCCCTGCTTTTGGATCATCCCCAAAATTACAGCGGATATAAGCCGCAGAACTTCAACGGCGAGTATTGGGGTCAGGTGACCATGAAACAGGCTTTGACCCGCTCGCTGAACAATGCCTCCGTATGGCTCCTGAGCCAGATCGGCGTACAGAAAGCGATCGACATGGCCACCCGCCTGGGTATTAAAAACCTGCAGCTCCCCGACGACCGCAATCTGGCCTTGGCGCTGGGCGGACTGACCAAAGGCGTCACCCCCCTGGAGCTCGCCGCTGCCTATGCGCCTTTCGCCAATCGGGGAGTGCGTTATGAACCATATGCCATTGAAGAAGTGGTCGACCGCTGGGGCCGCACCCTCTTCCGCCACCGGCCGGCGCCGCGCAAGGTGCTGAGCGATGAAACCGCCTACCTGATGACTAACATGCTGCAAGCGGTGGTGGAAAACGGTACGGGCACGGCGGCGGCCATCGGTCGCCCCGTAGCCGGCAAAACCGGGACCACCAACGACGCCCGCAATGCCTGGTTCATCGGCTATACGCCGCAATTGGTGGCCGTGGTCTATGTAGGCCATGACGACAACAAACCATTAACCGGTGGCGGCGGCTCGCTCGCCGCTCCCATCTGGGGCCGCTTTGCCCGGGTCGCCCTGCAGGATGTGCCGGCGGAAGGTTTCCATGTGCCGCAAAACATCCAGACCAACATACCCGTCGACACCTTTACCGGGCTATTGGCCAACGAATTTTGTGCAGTGCGGGAACTTGATGCCTTCATCATCGGCAGTGCCCCCACTCAGGCCGCTCCCTGCTTCTTCGGCGCCGCCCAACCGCAGCCCTATCGGCTGTCCCAGGAGGCCGGTTTGCCATCCGACGCCTCTGAACAATCTTCTAATGTCCAGCCGGTGGCCGGCGCCGCCGGAACGACCGAAGCAGCCTTTACTGCCGAGAATATCGGGGTTTCGGACACCGCCGAGAGCCTCCATACCACCCTGCCGCTTCCGGCCGGCTTGCCCGACGTTATCCCCAACATCCCCTACATTTTGCCGGAGGAGGGAAATCCGCCGCCCGCCGGGGAGGATTTGCCCTAGTGGCGGCGGAATGTTTTTGTATTGTGGTTTTCCCGGCGTTCTTCTCACACAGGCATCCGGTTATATGGAAAGGGGCTGGCAAGATGGCAGAGGCATCGTCACGGGATATAATCCGCTTGACATCGCTCACCGACAAAGCCGGCTGAGCGGGCAAGATGAGTCCGTCGGACCTGGCGCAGGTCCTGCGCCATCTGCCCTCAACCACTGCTGATAAGAATTTGCTGGTCGGCAATAATACTTTCGACGATGCGGGGGTATATCGCCTGGACGATAACACCGCCCTGGTGCAGACGGTCGATTTCTTTGCTCCTGTGGTCGACGATCCTTATTATTTCGGCCGCATCGCCGCCGCCAATGCCCTGAGCGACATCTATGCCATGGGCGCCCGCCCGCTCACCTGTTTAAACATTGCCGCTTTTCCCGTGGACCGACTGCCCCTCGAGATTTTGGCCAACATCTTAAGAGGAGGCCTGGATGCCGTCGCGGAAGCCGGGGCGGTGATCGTCGGCGGCCACACCATCGACGATGAGGAACCGAAATACGGCCTGGCCGTCACCGGCATCGCTCATCCCGGACGCTTCCTCACCAATGCCGGCGCTAATGCGGGTGATATCGTGGTGTTGACCAAACCGCTGGGAATAGGCATCATCACCACGGCTATGAAGCGCACCACGCTGCCTGAGGAGATTGTGTCGCGGGCTATCTCGGTGATGACGCACCTGAACCGCCGCGCTGCCGAGGCGGCTTTAGCCCATCGGGCCACCGCCTGTACCGATGTCACCGGTTTCGGCTTCCTGGGCCATCTGCATGAGCTGGCCAGCGCCTCCCGCCTCGCCGTCGAGGTGGATTCCGCCCGCATACCCATAATCGACGGCACCCTGGATTTAGCCCGTCAAGGTTTCATCTGCGGCGGCAGCCGGGCCAACAAGGTCTTTGCCGAAAATTTCACCGACTTTGCGGAGCACATCCCTGATGAGCTTCAGTTTGTGCTGGCCGACGCCATCACCTCAGGCGGGTTGCTTATCACCCTTCCCGAGGCAGAAGTGCCGGGCCTATTGGCGGACTTGGCGGCCGACGCCGCGGAGGCAGGAATGAAGGCAACAGCAATCGGCCGGATGGTCGCTGGTCCACCCGGCCGCCTGATGATAAGATAGACAATCTAAAAGGATGGGAAAGGATGAGGGAAGAGTTAACGCTTGGAGAACTGCGGTGCTCTTCTCGCTTTTTTCAGGCCGTATTTACGCCTTTCCTTCATGCGGGGATCGCGGGTCAGATACCCGGCGAGCTTTAGTGGCTTGCGCAGTTCATCGCTGACCAAAAGCAGCGCCCGGGCGATACCGTGACGCACCGCTCCGGCTTGTCCCGCCAAACCGCCACCCTTGGCGCTGGCCAAAACATCATACTTCGCCGCCGATTCGGTCAACTCCAGGGGAGCGCGCACGATCTGCACCAAAGTGGGCCGGCGGAAATAGGCGTCGACATCCTGCCCGTTGACGGTGATTTTTCCCGTGCCGGGAATCAGGCGCACACGGGCCACAGCGTTCTTACGCCGCCCCGTACCATAAGCAAATTCGCTTTTCTCTACTGCCATCACTGCGACCTCCCCTCAACGTTTAAAGCTATCGGCTTTTGGGCTTCGTGCGGGTGGTCCGGTCCGGCATAGACCTTCAGCTTGCGGATCTGCTTCCTGCCGATATGATTCTTCGGCAACATGCCCCACACTGCCAGCTCGATCACTTTCCTGGGGTTCTTGGCTATAAAATCCCCAGCCGTTATAGACTTCAAACCTCCGGGATACTGGCTGTGACGGTAATAGATCTTGTCCGTCAGTTTTTTGCCTGTGAGCTGAACTTTTTCGGCATTTACCACGATGACGTAATCGCCGCTGTCGACATGAGGTGTATATGCCGGTTTATGCTTACCCCGGAGCAAGGTAGCAACTTTAGTGGCCAGGCGCCCGAGTGTCTGCCCCTCCGCATCAACCACATACCACTTCTTGTCCAGCTCTCCATCCTTCGCCATGAAGGTGCGCTGGTGCATCTTTAATCCCCCTATTACCATTTACCCGCATGCCGGGCTACACTTGATTATCAGATGAAAGACCAAACTCCATTTTAGTGTAGCACCCATGGGATGTCAAGACATGATCTGTACCGACGATGACATATCAGCCATATTATACCTCAAATCAACCTCCCTTTATAGTGCGGCCGCCGTCAGGAAAAGCTATGGTAAATAGATAATGAAAAGATGAAGGAGCGAAACAAAGCCATGATCTTCTCCTGGATCGGGCGCCGCATCGCCGATCATGCCGTCGACAATATCATCAAGACCGTAGCCAGGGACACCTACACGGAAAACCTCTTTGAACTGTTCACCACCACCCGGAAATTCGGCTTGATCAATCTGGTGGAAACCGACTTCCGCGCCGTACAGGGCAAACCCCCCGCCCGCCCCTTCGGGAGCGTGGTGGCCTTGTCACCTTGGGATAAGCTGCTATTCAACCCGGTGCATCTCTGGCGGCTGCCCACTCCGGAAAACACGGCTATCGACACTTCGGTAGTGATCGGTCCCGCCGCCGAGAAACCGCTCCGGCTGCAGATCCCCATTCTGATCGCCGGCATGTCGTTCGGCAGCGCCTTGAGTGAGCAGGTTAAGATAGCTCTGGCCAGAGCGACCGGCCGCCTGGGGACAGCCACCAACACAGGTGAGGCCGGACTGCTCCCCTCCGAGCGGAAGGCCGCCAAATATCTCATCGGCCAGTATAACCGCGGCGGCTGGCTGAACTCCCCCGACAAACTGCGGCAGCTGGATGCCGTGGAAGTGCAGTTGGGTCAGGGCGCCCAGGCGGCCGTTCCCCAGCGTACGCTGGCTAAAGACATCGGCCCGGATTTCCGCCGGGTATTTGGCTTGGCCGAAGGCGAAGATGCCGTCATTCACAGCCGCCTGCCGGGGATAAATGCCGCCGAGGACTTCCTGGCCTTGATCCCTCAGCTTAAGAAAGAGGCGCAGGGTATACCTGTCGGCCTGAAGCTATGCGCCACCCATCACCTGGAGCGGGAACTGGAGATCGCCGTCAAGGCGGGAGTGGATTTCCTCGCCATCGATGGGCATGAGGGCGGAACGCACGGTGGCTCAAGCACGATCCAGGATGATATGGGACTGCCGACGCTGGTGGCTGTGGCCCGGGCGGCACGCTACCTAAAGCGCAGCGGGGCGGACAAACACATCAGCCTCATCGCCTCCGGCGGGCTGCGCACGCCGGGACAGATGCTGAAAGCCATCGCGCTCGGGGCAGACGCCGTGGCTATCGGTACAGCGGCCATATTGGCCCTAGCCGCCGGCCAGACGGACAAAACCGTACCATTCGAGCCCCCCACGGAGTTGGTGTTCTATTCCGGCCGGTTAAAGGAGCGTTTCGATATCGAGACCGGCACGGAAAGCCTGGTCAATTATCTGAAAACCGTCGTTCTGGACATGAAACATGTGGTGATGGCTCTGGGCAAAACCGCCGTATCCGAGCTCGCCCCGAGCGACCTGGTGGCCTTGGACAGGGATCTGGCCTATATTACCGGTGTGGATTATGCTTATCTCCCACCTGAAGAGCAATGGCTGCTCAGTGCCCCCATCCGGTTGACCGGCCTGGACGGGGCCAATGTGATGCCGGCGGACGGAGTGGCCGTGGAATCAAGTAAAGGTTAATGTTGAGGCAGTTAAGGCACAAGTTCATTCACATTAGCACGTGTTAGGGTTATAATTATAGTATTGTACTTCCAGGATTTTCTTATAGAGGAGTTGGCTTTTGATGAAGCAACTGAGCGTTTGTATCCTTGGTCAGGGCCGCAGCGGCCGCAACATCCACGGCCGGTTTTTCACCAGCAAACATAATGATGGCATGTATAAAGTGGTGGCCGTGGTGGATCCCCTTGAGGAGCGGCGCCAGAGAGCCGCAGCGGAATATAACTGCGACGTCTACAGCGACTATCGCGACATCTTCGGCAGGAAAGATCTGGACCTGGTGGTAAACGCTACTCCCAGTCACCTGCACGTGCCGATCACTTTGGATCTATTGGCACACGGCTTCAATGTCCTCTGCGAGAAGCCCCTGGCCCGCCGGGCCGACGAAGTGGATCAGCTGATCGCTGCGGCCAAAAAGTCGGGCAAACTTTTGGCCGTCTACCAGAATTCCAGGTATGCCCCCTATTTCCAGCAAGTGAGAAAAGTGATCGACTCAGGGGTGCTCGGCCGCATCGTGCAGATCAGCATCGCCTTCAACGGGTTCGCCAGAAGATGGGACTGGCAGACCTTGCAGGAATATAACGGCGGCAACCTGCTGAATACCGGCCCCCATCCCATGGATCAAGCCCTCCAGCTTCTGGGCACCGACGTGATGCCCAAAGTAACCTGCTATATGGATCGGGCCAATACCTTCGGCGACGCCGAGGACTATGTCAAAGTGCTCCTTTCTGCCCCCGGCCGCCCGGTGATCGATCTGGAGGTCTCTTCCTGCTGCGCATATCCTTCCTTCACCTATAATGTACAGGGCACCTGCGGCGGCCTGAAAGGTTCGATGAACCATATCCAGTGGAGATATTTCAAACCCTCGGAGGCACCGCCGAGAGAGCTGATCCGCATCCCGCTGGTGGATGAGAAAGGGTATCCGGCCTATTGCAAGGATAATCTCACCTGGTATGAGGAAGAATGGCATCTGCCGGAAGACCAGGAGCTCTTCAGCCACACTTCCAAGTCTTATTACACCATGCTCTACAAAACCATGACCGCCGGGGCCCCGCTGGAGGTCACCCCAGAGCAGGTCAGGCAGCAAATCGCCGTTATGGAAGAGTGTCACCGGCAAAATCCGCTTTCGCGGCTCTCATAATCGATAATTGAGATAATGAATAGAAACGAGGGAACTGGCCGCCGCTGTCGAACAGCCTGCCCCCGGCAGAAGCATCTCATGCGGCACAGTTCCCTCTATCTATCCCTTCAGCATATCAGCTTACCTCGGCGCCCGGCGACGGCGGTGCCTGTGCTGAGCTGCAAGCTGGCCATCAGTGGGAGCTCTTGCATCTGAGGCTGCCCAGCCGGTGCCTATCCGGAACAGATGTATACCCTGGCCGTACAGGGGTTTTTCTTGGATCTTGACCCGCTGGTTTCTGTCGATCCCACTGTCTCCTGGTCCTATTTCATTCCGGTGTCGGTGGAAGGCGCCGCTATTCCCTTTGATGAACCGAACGGCGGGATGCGCTGGATCCTCCCCGATTCCTTCCAAGTGATAGGTGCGGGCTTCAATCACGACAAATTTAGCGCTGCCGGGCTGGTGCCGCCCAGCATGTGGAACCGGCAATGGACCTGGAACGACCTGGTGGATCTCGGGCGCAAACTGGTGCGCATCGGTGCCGACGGCCGGGTGGAGCAATATGCGGCTCAGGTGGTCACCACCTGGTCGCGCTGGCCGGTCTGGGTGCATAATGCCGGAGGCTGGTATTTCGACCGCTTGATCAATCCCAGGGAAAGCAGGCTGAACACCGCGCCCGTCACTCAAGCGTTGCAGTTTTTACAGGACATATTTCAGAAAGACAGATTCGCCCATAGCGGCAGCGTCGCCGATTTCCGCTCCGGCAAAGCGCCCATCGGTTTAGCGGTGGGACCGTCACATACAGCATTACATATCTCCATGGGCAATACCTGGGAATATTCTTTCGGACCAAACCCGGCGCTGGTAAATGGCGGAAGCGAGTTGTCCATCTTCGGCCGCTCCATAGGAGCGACTACCAAACATGTCAATGAAGCCTGGCGCTGGATCAAATACCTCACTGTCGAGACGGTTGTCGACAACATGCGCATGACCAGCGCTCTGCCGGCTTTGATAGCGGCCGCCCAAAAATACCAGGAAACGGTGGCCAATGCTTCACCCTGGGATCGGGTTTGGCCGGAATTGCTGCAGCGGCAGGACTCCTACCTCAGGCCGGTGTATAGCGTGGAGATCCGCGATACCTTGCAACAATACATCAATGCCATTGTCTCCGGCCAGAAGCCGGTGGGCATCGGTCTGGCAGAAGCCCATGAACAGATTTCGGCTATGCTGAAAGAGAAGTGGTCCGGCGTTAAGTGACCGACAAATGACCGCCGAGCCGTCTGATAACAACCGACCGCCTGACGTTTAAGAAAAAGCCGAGCCTGTTCTGCCGGAACTTCATTTGGCGGAACAGGCTCGGAACTTGAGTGGACCGATGAACGGCGCATCGGCGCACCGGCAACGGTTCTTTTATTTAGCCAGTTTGGCCAGGAAGTCTTTCATGATCTCCCTTATCTGGGGTACATATTGATCGACGGCGATCTTTGCCGGCAATTCGTTATCTCTCACCACGGCATTTATCATGGCGCTCATGATATCGGTCGCCGAGTCGGGCATCATGTAATCGACGGAGAACATAGGGCACATCACCGACTGAGTGATCACCTTATCATGATTCCAGACCGGCAGGCCGCTCGGGAAGAACTCCCTGTTGATCTTGTGGTTCACCACCACACCCATGTTCTCCACCTTGCACCGCCGCTGCGTCTCCTCATCGACGAAGTATTTGATCAGCTCAAAGGCTAAATCATGGTTTTTGGAATCTTTCGGGATGGCAAAGGCGCTGATGGTGGTCATAGCATAGGGCGTGCTCAGATTGCTGGGCAAGAGGGCGATGCCGAGCGTCTCTCCGTCTTTCATAGATTCGGGAAGGCTGCCGTACCAGGTAGCCGAACGCAAGGTGACCGCCGCCTTGCCGGAAGCGAAGGCCTCCAGGGTGCGGCTGCTGTTGAAGCGGTGATCCGGCGTGGCCACCCGGTCCACAAATTCCAGATTCTGCATGAAGGTCATAGCTTCCACGGTTTTCGGATGGTCGAGCAGGATGATGCTGGGGTCATTGGGATCCTGAATGCCGCCGCCGAAGTTATAAAGGAAAGGCACCCAGGTCTTCCAGGAATGATGCCAGCCATATTGATCCGGAACGCCGTCGGAGTCCCTATCCACCGTCAATTTGCGCATGTGAGCGCGGAAGGTATCGAAGTCCCAGTTCCCATCGGGATATGGCAGGCCGGCGGCGTCGTATAGGCGCCTGTTGAACCAGATGGGATATAGTCCGGCTCTGGGCTGGACCACACCGAAGGATTTGCCTTTGTAATAGGAACGCATCATATATTCCGGAATCCAGTCCTTGAAGAAAGCGGCATCCCTTGCGATATATGGCGCCACGTCCAACAGCACATCGTCCACGAGCCATTCCAGCATGTTACCGCCGCACGACTCAAGAATGACGTCGGGAGCCATGCCGGTGGCAATCATGGTCAATATCTTTTCCGTATACCCCGACGGCTGCAATACGATCTCCACTTTGACGTCGGGATGATCTTTCATGAACTGCTCGGCATCGGGGGTCCACAATACCTTGTCATAATCCTGCACCAGCATTACGGTGAGCGTCTTTTGGGCTGCCGGCGTCACACCTGAAATGGCCAGCATCAAGAGGCCCATCATCACCATGGCCAAAACATAACGGCGCTTCATCAGGTTACCTCCTGTCGTGATAAATTTGACATCAACCCAATATGTTCGCTTAGCTCCCCCAACTGGTTTTATTGCGCCGGCATCACCCCCTCAAATTCTCCCGGATTGACTCTCTTGCCACTTCTTATCTCTGCCTTTACTATTCCGCACCGGCCGCGGGCGGCGGTCCGGTGGAATGGCCTTCTATCAATATGGGCACCACGCACAAGCGCACCGGGCTCTTCACCACACCCCTCACCAGCCCTTCCAGGAGGTACAGCGCTTGCCGGCCTAATTCCGAACAGCGAAAATCAAAGGTGGTGATGCTCACCGAGGCAGCCAGATGATTGCGGTCGAAGCCCATCACCGAGATATCGCCAGGCACCGATAAACCGGCCATCTGGATGGTGGCGATGGCGATGCCGGCGGCGAAGTCGTTCAGCGCCCAGATGGCGGTCGGCGGCCTAGAGAGGGAGAGGAGCTGCTGCACCCTGATGCGCACGTCCCCTACCACGTCGTCTCCCACCGGCGGGGAAAAATAGATGCTGTTATAGCAGCCCAACCGTTCAAGCCCCATGCGAAAGCCGGCCAGGCGCTCCCGCTGGGAGGTGGAATGCAGCGGTCCGGCAATATAAGCGATGCGCCGGTGGCCCAATCTATAGAGGTAGCGGGCGGCCAGCACGCCGACGGCATAATCGTCGAAGGTGACGGCGGCGCTTTTGCCTTCCACATGGCGCCCGATCAGGATCACCGGCGCCTTCAGCTCCTGCAGGCGACAAGCATCCTCTTCGCCGATTTCCTCCCGGGTGAAAAGGAAGACCGCGTCTGCCCCGTTTTGCAGGCAGCGGCGCACCCCGGACGGGATGGTCTCCCCTTCAGGTGCCTGATCGATGTCGAATTTGTATGAAGCTTCGCGGCCATATTCGGAGATGACCAGAAAGGCTTCGCTGTAGAAACTGCGCAGAGCAGGGTTGCGTACCAAGGCGGTGATGGTCTTGATGCCGGGAAGAGCCTTACCGGCCGCCTCAGGCTGCTCACCGCTCCCTGCCGGGCTCTTCACCAGCTTATAATTCAGTTTCAGGGCTTCCTCTTCTATTTTCCGCCGGGTCTCAGGAGAAATGCGGGGATCCCCATTCAGGGCCCGCGAAACGGTCGACTTGGAAAAGCCTAACATCTTGGCAATGTCGGTCTGGGTCACTGGTCTACCGCTCAAGAAACGCTCACCCCAAAAAACGCTCACCCTTCTTTATAGGGCGCGTCGCTATAACACTACCACATCGTCTGTCCTTTTCCTGCAACTTATATAATTTGTTGTGCTATCTTTTTTAATCTGTTCTGCTCCGTCTATTCAACTGTTGCACATCCCGCCCCGGATAACCGCTATGTTGTAACTGCTGTAGCCGCCTTACCTCTTGTACAAACCTTGAATACCTGGTAACATAGCAATTTGTTGAAAGGAGATCTGTCACTGTGCAAATCGGCATCATCGGTCTGCCCCAAGTGGGTAAACATACTCTCTTCCGTCTGCTCACCAACATCCAGGAAAACCGGGGCAAAGATCAGACCATGGTCGGGGTGGCCAAAGTGCCGGACCCGAGAATGGACAATTTAGTCGCTTATTATAAACCGCGCAAAATCAGCTACGCTCAGATAGAAGCCACGGTGGTACCAGGCATGGAACCCGGGCGCAACCAGGAGTTCCTGAAAGGACTGCGCAGCGTGGATGCCCTGGTGATGGTGGTGAGGTGTTTCCGGGCCCCTCATGTACCGTTTATTGATAATGCCCTGAGCGATCCTCTGGCTCAGGTGCGGGCCATTCAGGAAGAGATGGTGCTGGCCGACTGGACTTTGGCTGAAACCCGTCTTACCCGCCTGCAAAAAGAAGCGAAGGCCAATCCCCGCACTGCTGCCGATCCGGCGTTGTTCAGCCGCCTAAGCGCCGCTTTGGCGGAAGGCATACCCGTCAGAAACATACCATTGACCAAAGAAGAGCAATTGGCCCTGCAGGGATTGACCTTTCTCAGCGCCAAACCGGCCATCGTTGCCGTCAACATCGATGAAGAGCAATTCCGCACCGCGAGCTATCCGGGAAAGGAGCAGCTACATGCCTGGGCGGAGAAGGAAGGCCTGGCGGTGATTGAGGTGTACGGTCAGCTGGAGATGGAGATCGGTGAGCTGAGCGCCGAAGACCGGCAACTTTTCCTGGCCGATGCCGGCATCAAAGAAACCGGGTTGGAAAAGCTGGCAAAAGCTGCTTATCAACTTTTGGGCTTAATCTCCTTTTTCACCGTAGGCGAGGATGAAGTGAAAGCGTGGACCGTGCGGCAAGGGAGCACTGCCAAAGAAGCGGCAGGTAAGATTCATTCCGATATCGCCAGGGGATTTATTCGCGCCGAAGTGGTGCCATATGCCTCCTTCGTGGCACATAACGGCTTTCACGGCAGAGCGAACGGCGGCCCCCGCCTGGAGGGGCGGGATTACCTGGTGCAGGACGGCGATATCATACACTTCCGCTTTAATGTCTAGTTGCCCAAAGGGGGGCTTGGAGGTGGAGGTTCACGATGCGTCCGGAGCTTATATCGAAAAAGCTGCCCGGGCCGCCTCCTGCGCCAGGCGGTCGACTTCGGTATTGAACCTGTCGCCTGAGTGGGCTCTCACCTTTTTCCAGGTGATGATGATCCCTGAGGTCCGCACGGCTTCAGCATACCGGCGGGTGAAGGGGTTATTGGCCTGCCACTGCCCGAGCGCCCATTTTTCCAGCCCTTCATAATCATAATGAATAGTGACGCTCTTGATGTCTTTTTCCCGGCACCAGCGGAGGGCGCGCAGCACGGCGAAAATCTCGCCGGCCACATTGCGCATGGAACCGGCTTCAGGCGGGATATCGGAGCCGCTCTCCCGGCAGATTTCCCGGCCGTCCCGGAAAATGAGCAAACCCCACCCCAGCCGGCTCTGCCCGCCGGCCAACACGCAGGAGCCGTCCACCCAGATCTGCACCCCTTTTTCGCTCCCGGCCGGAAGAGAGCCCGCTTCCTCCCAGGCCTGCCGCAACTGCTCCTGCAGAGCGGGCGTCGCTTTTTTCAGCTCGGACACCATCTTGCGGCCGTTTTTACCGAAATATACCACTACCCGCCCCGGCTGCCCCTCAATACAAACAGACCAGCCATATTCACCCACAGCTTCTCCCAAATGCGCCGGCAGGCCCAGCCGGTTCAGGCTCCCGACCAACTCCTGTGCCGCTTCTTTTTGCTTCATTGTCTTCACTCTGCCCTCCACATTCCATATCGGCTCATACGCGGTCTTACCGATCATACCTCACTGCATAAAGCCACAAGCCCCTGGCCGGAGCAGTAATGCCGGCCACCCGGCGGTCCTTGGTCGCCAACACTTCCGCCACCCAGGCGACGGGCTGCCTGTGGCGACCCACTTCCAGCAAGGTACCCACCATGTTGCGCACCATGTGGCGCAAAAAGCCGTTAGCCTTGACGGTGAATTTCACCAAGCCGCCAGTCACGAGACCCTCTGCCTCTCCGCCGGGGACCAGTTCCCTTTCTACTGTGAAGGAGGTGATGCGCCGTATGGGGTTTTTGATGCTGCTTCCGGCCCCCATAAAGGAGGTGAAGTCGTGATCTCCGGTGAGGATCTCGGCTGCCTGCTGCATCAGAGCCACATCCAGGGGGTAAGGCAGGTGATAGGCATATCTCTGCCATAAAATGGACGGGAAGGAAGCGTTGTCCACATAATAGCAGTAAGTCTTTTCTATAGCCATATACCTGGCATGAAAATCCGGATCTCTCTCACGGGCTTCATAGACCACTATATCCGGCGGCAGTACGGCGTTCATGGCATACGGCCAGCGCTCCAAGGGAATGGCCGCCTGGATGTAGAAGTTGACCGACTGCCCCACGGCATGCACTCCGGCGTCGGTGCGCCCGGCGCCGATGATGCGCCGCTTTTCTCCCGTGAGGGTGGTGATGGCCTTCTCCAGTTCAGCCTGGATGGTGCGCGCCTTGGTCCCCTTCCCCTGGTCCTGGAAACCTTGATAAGACGTGCCGTCATAGCCCAGAATCAGTTGGATATTTCTCATATTCCACCGGCACCTGCCATCCGTTAATCAATCACACCAAAAGCGGGAGGAGGACAGCGAGCCCGCAGATCATCATAAGCAGGAGCTCAAAGCGACCTATCTGAGGAACGGCCGTGGTGAACCCTGCCTGACCGGGCCTGTAGCCGCGCAGCACGAGGGCGGTGGCCAGCGTTTCGGTGCGGCGTATCAGGGCAGCGGAGAGAGGAATGACCAAGCTGGTGATCCGTCGGCCGATGCCGGCTAAACCACGCACCAGAGAGATGCCCCGGCTTTCCTGAGCCAGCCTGATGCGCTCGGCTTCACTGACAAACACCGGATAGAAGCGCATGGCCACGAAGACAGCCATGGCCAAATTGGCGCCCAGCCGGCGGCAGAGGCCCCCGAGGGATAACCACCAGGAGAGCGCCCTGGTCAAGCGGGTGGGAGTGGTGGTGAGACCGAGCCACCCCACTGCCAAAATGACGGCCATGAACTTGGTGCCGACCCAGAGGCCGGCTACCAGGTCTCCTGTGGTGTAGGTCCAACCGCCGGCGCTGAAAAGAACGGTGCTGAAGAGAGCAGTGCCGGAAAGGGTCGTCCCGCTTTCCCCACCCCGACCGAAGATGATAGCTGCCACCACGAGCGGCCAGAAGGGGCGGAGCAGTTTGCCGACGGAGCGGAGCGGGATCTTATGCAGGGCATAAATCGCCGTCGCCACCACCATCTTGATGAGCAGATCAAGCCAATTGCCGCTTATCGCCGTCGCCGCCGCCAACAGGCCGGCCGCCGCTATCTTAATGGCCGGATCACCGGCCGGACCAGCCGGATCTTCTCTTCGCTCCCCGCTATTGTCGTTCGGCCCGGCTTCCGTAAGCTCTTCACCCTGGCTAGGCCCAATAGAAGCAACAAACCCGCTCCAGCCTGCGCTCCGCCCATGGAAAACCAGCCTGCCGCTATGTAACACCACTATCTCATCACACCACAGGGAGGCAATCTTCCTGTCATGGGTGGCGAGAAGACAGGTGAGACCTTCAGCGGCCACCTTCTTGCCCAACAGGGTCAACAGGCGGCGGCCGGCGGCCGGATCCAGGCCGGCGGTAGGCTCATCGAGGAGCAGGATCTGCGGGCGAGTGGCCAGAGTCCCCGCCATGGCAGCCAAGCGGCGCTCACCTCCGCTCAAATGGAAAGGAGAGACAGCCCAGAGTTCTTCAGGCAACCCCACGGACCGCAGCGCTTCCTCCGCCGCTTCCTTGGCTGCTTCCGGGCTATAGCCGAGATTCAGGGGAGCAAACATGACGTCGGTCAAAACGGTTTCGGCAAAAAGCTGCTGTTCGGGTTGCTGCCAGGAGATACCGACCCGCTCCCGCAGCCAGCGCCGGTGCTCCGCCGCAAAGGCATCCCGCCCGTCATAGATCACCCGCCCGGCGAGCGGGCGCAAGAGGCCGCCCATGACTTTCAGCAAGGTGGTCTTGCCGCTACCGACGGCACCTACGACAGCCAAGCGGGTGCCCGCCGCCACCTGGAAAGACACATCCCGCAAGATGAGGGCTGTTCCTTCCGCCGCCTTGTACCCCACGGTCAGCTGCTCGACGGTAATCAAACTATCTTTCATAATGGTTCCAACCCCGCCGCCTGCAAGACGTGGCTGGCGGCGAAAACCGTACCAGGCGGGCCGCAGGCTAACAGACGCCCTTTATGCACCACGACCGCCATATCGGCACCCGCCGCCTCGGCGATATCATGCGTCAGATGCAATAGCCCCACCTTCAGCTCCTTCACCAGGCGGGTGATGACCGAGAGAACGGTGGCGCGACTTCCTTCATCCAGCATGGAAACCGGCTCGTCCAGGATCAAAAGTTGCGGCCGGGTAACCAGGGCGGAGGCTAAAGCCACGAGCTGCCTTTCTCCTCCCGAAAGCTTCAGGAGGTCTTTTTTAAGGAAATCCCCGGAGAGGCCGACCTCCCGCAGGCTTTCCGTTACCCGCGCTTGCAACGCTCTTTCCGCCATTCTGCAACCGGTGTGCAACAGGTTGAAAGCCACCTCTTCCTCCACTGTGGCTCCCACCATGGTATCGAGCGGATTGGAGGAAAGCCACTCTGTCCGCAGAGGCAGCCTGACCGCGCCGCGCTGCGGCACGAGGAGCCCGGCACAGAGCTTGCCCAGGGTGCTCTTACCCGAACCGTTGCCGCCCACGACCGAGAGCCAGGTTCCCTCCGGCAGAGTGAGGGAGATATCCTGCAGCACCGGCAGGGAGCGGCCCGGATAGGTAAACCAGATCTCTTTCAGCGCCAATACCACCGGCCGGCCGGTCATATCATCCTCCATCCCGTATCCCCGGTATCCCTATTATAAAATAAGGCGTGGGAGAATCAGCCTCATGTCCCCCACGTCCCCTCTTGGAAACCGGCTGTTGTTTTCCTTATACCAATTCCAAAATGGCCATCGGTGCTGCATCGCCCCGGCGCACGTCCATCTTCAAAATCCTGGAGTAACCTCCCACCCGGTCGGCATATTTGGGGGCGACTTCGCTGAACAGCTTCTGCACCGCTTCGGGCTTGGTCAGGAATGCGGCCGCCTGGCGTCTGGAGTGCAGATCGCCTTTTTTACCCAAGGTGATCATGTGATCCACCAGCGGCTTGATGCTCTTGGCTTTGGCTTCGGTGGTGTGTATTTTCCCCTGCATAACCACAGCCGTCACCAGGCTGCGCAACAAAGCGCGCCGGTGCCCCTGCGACCGGCCCAGCTTACGATATCTCATCGCTCTTCCTCCTAAAACTAACAGGTCCTACTCATCGGACTCCCTGAGCGAAAGGTTCAAGGCGGCTAGCTTTTCTTTCACTTCCTGCAGGGATTTTTTGCCGAGATTGCGGACCTTCATCATATCTTCTTCCGTCCGCCGCACCAATTCCTCCACCGTGTTGATGCCGGCACGTTTCAAGCAGTTGTAAGAGCGCACGGAAAGATCGAGTTCCTCGATGGTCATCTCCATCAGGCGATCCTTCTGCTCCTCTTCTTTTTCCACCATAATCTCCATCTCATCGGCATTCTCGGTGAGATGCATAAACAGGCGCAGGTGCTCGATCAAAATCTTGGCGGCCAGGCTCACCGCTTCATTGGGCGCAATGCTGCCGTTGGTCCAGACATCCAACACCAGGCGATCATAGTCGGTGCGCTGCCCGACGCGGGTATCCTCCACGGTGAAATTGACCTTTTGCACCGGACTGAATATGGAATCGATGGGGATGATGCCGATGGCATGATCCGCTCGCTTGTTGCGCTCGGCCGGCACATAGCCGCGCCCCTTCTCCAGAGTAATATCCATAACCAGCCGGGCATTGCGCTCCAGGGTGGCCAGGTGCAAATCCGGGTTCAGGATCTCGACGGTGCTGGGCGCCTGAATGTCCCCGGCCGTCACTTCGCCTTCATGACCGGCGTCGATGCGCACCGTCACCGGCTCGTCTACATGAAGCTTCACCAACAGCTTCTTCAGATTTAGAACTATATCCGTGGTATCCTCCACCACTCCCGGTATGGTGGAAAACTCATGGAGCACCCCATCTATCTTTATCGATGTTACCGCCGCCCCCGGCAAGGACGACAGCAGAATCCGGCGGAGGGAGTTACCCAAAGTAGTGCCGTACCCGCGCTCCAGCGGCTCCACAACAAACTTTCCATGATTTCCGTCCAGCTCCACCGTCTCAATTCTCGGCTTTTCGATCTCAAGCATATAGAGACCCTCCCACAGCTCATCGCTCCGCCTATATCGATGCCATCTCCCTTTCCTGCATGGAGATTAACGAGAGTAGTGCTCGACAATGAGGTGTTCCTGAATCCGTGTATCGATTTGCTCGCGCTCGGGAACAGCCAAGATGCGCCCGGTCTGCTGCTCAAAATTGACTTCCAGCCACTCCGGCACCCCTCTGGAGGCGGCGGCTTCCAGGCTCTCCTTGATCAGCGGAATCTGGCGGCTGCCTTCGGCGATAGCGACGACATCGCCGGCCCGAGCCAAAAATGATGGAATATCCACCTTGCGACCGTTGACGGTCACATGCCCATGCATCACCAGCTGCCTGGCGGCAGTCCGGGAAGGAGCAAAGCCCATGCGGTACACCAGATTGTCCAGGCGCATTTCCAAAAGTTGCAAGAGGTTGGCACCTGTGACGCCTTTCTTTCTGGAAGCTGCTCTATAATACCGCCGGAGCTGACGCTCCAACACGCCGTAGATGCGGCGCAGCTTCTGTTTCTCCCGCAACTGAATACCATATTCGGAAGCATTGCGCCTCCTGTCCTGTCCATGCTGTCCGGGGGGATAGTTGCGCCTGTCGACAGGACACTTATCCATATAGCACTTTTCGCCCTTTAAGAAGAGCTTTTCACCTTCACGCCTGCACTGCCGGCAAACTGGACCTATATATCTGGCCATTTATTTAAAATGCACCTCCAAATTGACCCGACACTCGCACACCGACCCACATCATACCCGGCGGCGCTTGGGCGGCCGGCAACCGTTGTGGGGAATGGGTGTCACATCCTTGATCAGGCTGACTTCCAATCCTGCCGCCTGCAAAGAGCGGATGGCTGTCTCTCGACCTGAGCCGGGCCCCTTCACGTAAACTTCTACCTCGCGCATGCCGTGCTCCATGGCGGCCCGTGCGGCGCTCTCTGCCGCCATTCCGGCTACGAAAGGCGTACCTTTGCGGGAACCTTTATATCCTTGCACTCCGGCACTGGCCCATGAAATCACGTTGCCCTGCCTGTCGGTGATGGTCACCAGCGTGTTGTTAAAAGTCGATTTGATGTGAGCTATGCCCGACGGGATGTTCTTGCGTTCCCTTCGTTTTGGCCTGGCTCCTCTCTGTGGTCTTGGCAAGAATAACCGCCTCCTTATAATTTTATACAGATTTGCCGCTTTTTACTCATTCACTGCCCAGATACACCCGCTTAAGCCTTGCGCTTCACGCCTACCGGACGAGAGGGGCCTCCTTTGCGGGTGCGGGCGTTGGTATGTGTGCGCTGTCCCCTGACGGGCAAGCCCCGGCGATGGCGCAGACCACGATAGGTGCCGATGTCGATCAGGCGCTTGATGCTCATCTGCACCTGGCGCCGCAGGTCGCCTTCCACTACATATTCATGCTCCACCACTTCCCGCAGCCGGGCGACTTCATCTTCGGTCAGATCCCGAACTCTGGTGTCCGGGTTGATGCCGGTCTTCTTGAGAATCTCTTGCGAGCGGCTCAAACCGATACCGTAAATGTAAGTCAGGGCGACTTCGAGCCTTTTATCCCGGGGAATATCAACTCCTGCAATACGTGCCATAAACCTCCACCCCCTTACTAGCCTTGCTTCTGTTTGTGCTTCGGATTCTCACATATTACCATAACTTTGCCCTGACGGCGAATTATTTTACACTTGTCACATATGGCCTTCACAGAAGGACGGACTTTCACTACAGAATGCCTCCTCTAATCCATAGTCGCCCGGAGCCGCCCTGGGGAAGCGGGAGAGCCTCAGGTTTTTTTGCGGTATGTGATCCTTCCCCGGCTCAGATCGTAGGGGGAAAGTTCCACGGTTACCTTGTCGCCCGGCAGGATGCGGATATAATTCATGCGCATTTTGCCGGAGATATGAGCCAAGACTTCATGCCCGTTATCCAGTTTAACCTGAAACATGGCGTTGGGCAAAGCCTCAATCACCGTTCCTTCAATTTCGATAACATCCTGCTTTGGCAAAATCCACCTACCTCCTAATCAAGCTTGGTCAGGATTTCAGGACCATCGGCGGTAATCGCCACGGTGTGTTCGAAATGAGCTGAACGAGAGGCATCCCGAGTCACCACCGTCCAGTTGTCGTCCAACACCATCACTTCCGGTCCTCCGGCATTCACCATCGGTTCGATCGCCAAAGTCATCCCGGCTCGCAGGCGCACGCCCTGACCGGCGCGGCCGAAGTTGGGCACCTCCGGCTTCTCGTGCATCTGCCGGCCGATGCCGTGCCCGACAAACTCCCTTACCACCGAAAAACCTGCCGCTTCCACATGTTCCTGAATGGCCTGGGAGATATCGCCCAGCCGGCCTCCGGCCACCGCTTTGGCTATGCCCCGGTGAAGAGCCTCTTCCGTCACCCGCAGCAGGCGCTCGGCCTCGGCGCTGATGGTCCCCACCGGAAAGGTGCGCGTAGCGTCACCATAATAACCATCGAGAAACACGCCGATATCCACCCCGATGATGTCGCCTTCGACCAGCATCCGGCCGTCAGGTATGCCATGCACCACCACTTCGTTCACCGAGGCGCAGATGCTGGCCGGAAAACCCCTATACCCTTTGAAAGCCGGCAGGCCGCCGTTCTTGACGATATACTCTTCCACCAACCTGTCCAGCTCGCCGGTGGTCATCCCGGGCCTGATGTGAGGTTCCAGCATCTCCAGGGCTCCGGCCACCAAGCGCCCGGCCCGTCTCATGAGTTCCAGTTCCTTAGGCGACTTGATAATAATCATGACATAACCCCAGTAATTCCGGTCGCTCTCCCATTGCCGTTGGCCCGCTTCGGCAGATCCAGCCGGCTCAGCCGCTGAATGATCTGGGCAAAGACCTTTTCCACCGGCTGCAGGCCGTTCACCGGCACCAGCAAACCGCGCTTGCGGTAAAAATCTACCACCGGCTGGGTTTGCGCCAGGTAAACGAGCAGCCGGTTGCGGGCTGTCTCCTCGTTATCATCGGGCCTCTGTACCAGCGGCCCGCCGCATTCGTCGCACACCTCGGCACCGCCCGGCGTCACCTGTGTGGTGGAGCTGCATTGGGCGCATACCCGGCGGTTGGCTATGCGGCGGATCGCTTCCGCTTCGGAAATCTGTATATTAACTGCCGCATCCAGGCTGATATTCATCTTAGCCAAGGTTACCTCCAAGCTCTCCGCCTGCTCGACCGTGCGCGGAAAGCCGTCCAGCAAAAATCCCCGGCGGCAATCGTCTTTCTTGAGCCTCTCTTCCACAATCTCCACGGCCAGACCGTCGGGCACCAGCTCACCGGTCTCAATAAAAGCCCGGGTGCGCCGTCCCAGATCGGTCTGGGCGCGCATGGCGTCACGGAACATGCTGCCCGTGGACACATGCGGAATGCCATAACGCTCCGAAAGCAATCTGCCTTGCGTACCTTTCCCGGCTGCCGGCAGCCCCAGCATCACCAATCGCATTATTGTGCCCCGCCTATCTCATGAAGCCTTCATAATGCCGCAACAGCAAATGGGCTTCTATCTGCTTCATGGTATCGAGCGCCACACCGACCACGATCAAGAGACCTGTGCCGCCAAAGTAGAGAAACTGCGTCGGCATCCTGGTCACGCCGGCCATAATATATGGTAATACAGCTATAAACGCCAGGAAAACGGCACCGAACAGCGTGATGCGATTCAGCACGCGCTCCAAATACTCCGACGTGGGTCTCCCAGGTCGCAGACCTGGTATGAACCCTCCGTTCTTTTTCATGTTGTTGGCCACTTCCACCGGGTTGAAGGTCACCGCGGTGTAGAAGTAGGTGAAGAATATCACCAAACCGGCATATAGCAGGTTGTAACCAACCGTACCGTAGTTGATGACGTTGGCAATGCCGCTTAATGCCGGGATAAACTGTGCGATCGTCAACGGCAAAGTCAAAAGGGAAGAAGCGAAGATCACCGGGATGACGCCGGCCATATTCACCCGCAGCGGAATGTGGGTGGATTGTCCGCCATACATGCGCCGACCGATCATGCGCTTGGCATATTGCACCGGAATGCGCCGCTGCCCTTCCTGCACAAAGACGATACCGGCTATGACCACTACCGCCAGCACGGCGAAAAGCAGCAGGCTGAAGATGCTGATGCCGCCCTGGCCCACGCCCTGGAAAGCCTGGATGATGCCCAAAGGCAGGCGGGCGATGATACCGGTGAAGATGATCAGCGAGATGCCGTTGCCGATGCCGTGTTCGCTTATCTTTTCACCCAGCCACATCAGAAAACTGGTGCCGGCGGTCAAAGTGACGATGATCAACGTCAAGGTGAAGAAATTCGGATTGCTGACCACACCCCAGTTGCGGGCCACGATGGTGATGCTGAAAGCCTGCACCACCCCGAGCACCACCGTGCCGTAGCGCACATATTGCTGGATCTTCTTGCGCCCTTCCACACCCTCTTTCTGCAGCTCTTCCAGGTACGGAATGACGATGGTCAACAGCTGGATGATAATGGAAGCCGTAATATACGGGTTCACGCCCATGGCAAATATGGTGAACCTGCCCAGCGCGCCGCCGGAAAACAGGTCCAGAAAGCCGAATATGTTGCCTTCACCGGTGCCCAGCAATTCCGCCAACTGCTTGGCATCCACCCCGGGAACCGGCACATGACAGCCAATACGGTACACCACAAGCAGCAAGGCGGTATACAGTATTTTGCTTCGCAAATCACCGATGCGCAAGGCGTTTCGCAGGGCGTCCAGCACCTTATACCACCTCAATCGTGCCGCCTGCGGCGGTTATTTTCTCTGCAGCCGCTTTGCTGACGGCCGTCACTTTCACCGTCAGGGCTTTGTCAAGCTCCCCGCGACCCAGGATTTTCACTCCATCCTTGATGTCTTTAACTAAGCCTGCCGCCTGCAAACTCTCCTCGGTGACCACCGTTCCGGGTGCCAGCGCGGCCAGCTTCTCCAGATTGACCACGGCATACTCTTTTTTGAATGGATAATTTTTAAAGCCACCCTTGGGCAAGCGGCGCTGCAGGGGGGTCTGACCGCCTTCGAAAGCCGCCCCTTTGGTCCCGCCCGAGCGGGAACTCTGCCCCTTCTGGCCGCGACCGGACGTCTTGCCCAGCCCGGAGCCGATGCCCCGGCCCACGCGGCGGCGGATGGTCCTGCTGCCTGGATTGGGCGCCAATTCATGCAATCTCAAGAAAAACACCTCCCGGCCCTAAAACAGTATCTGCCTTACCGAATCTCTTCCACTTCCACCAGATGGTGCACCTTGCGGATCATGCCGCGCACCCCGGCGGTGTCTTCTTTTTCCACAATCTGGTTCAACTTGCGCAAGCCAAGGGCCCTCAAGGTGTCCTTCTGATCCTGCGGGCTGCGGATTGCGCTTCTCACCCAGCGTATTTTCAGCTTGCCAGCCATGTGAACAACGTCCTTCCCATTGTCTTGATCAGGCCAGGATTCGTTCCACCGGAATTTCCCGAACTTTGGCTACTTCCTCGGCGGTGCGCAATTCCCTCAAAGCTTTCATGGTCGCCTCCACCACATTCAGGGGGTTGTTGCTCCCCAGAGACTTGGTGAGGATGTCACGCACCCCGGCGGCTTCCAATACGGCACGCACCGGTCCGCCGGCAATGACGCCGGTACCGGGCGAGGCCGGCCGTAAAAGGACCCTGGCACCGCAATAGCGGGTTTCCACGGCATGCGGGATGGTGTTGTCTACCAGGGGAATCTCGATAATGTTCTTTTTGGCGTCTTCCACCCCTTTGCGGATGGCGTCGGCAACTTCCTTGGCTTTACCTTTGCCGGCACCGACGTGCCCACGCCCGTCACCGACCACCACCACGGCGGCAAAACTGCGGGTCCGCCCGCCTTTGACGGTTTTCGACACGGGATTGATGCTAACGACTTTCTCTTCCAGCTCTCCTAAAGAGTCGGCTTCGATGCGCCGCAAATTAGCTGCCACTTCACACGCTCCCTTTTCGCCTAGAATTCCAAACCGCTTTCGCGGGCGGCATCGGCCAAAGCCGCCACTCGTCCGTGATACAGGTGCCCGCCCCTGTCGAACCTGACCTGCTTGATGCCTTTGGCCAGCGCCCGCTCGGCGAGAGTCTTACCTACGCAGCGCGCCGCCTCAGCGTCTTTGGTGCTTTCCAACCGGCCTTTCAGCTCCGGTTCGTTCGTGGCGGCCGCCACCAATGTCACGCCTTGCTCATCATCGATTATCTGGGCATATATGTGATGCAGACTGCGAAACACGGACAATCTGGGCCGCTCCGCAGTGCCCTTCAGATGCTTTCTGATGCGGGCATGTCTTCTTACCCGTTCAGCTTTACGATCAACTCTACCCATCTTGACTATTTCACCCCCGCCGGCTACCCAGCGTGTTATTTAGCCACTTTTCCGGCTTTACCGGCTTTGCGCCTGATTCTTTCGCCATCATAAATGATACCTTTTCCCAGATAGGGCTCGGGAGGCCTTACCGCCCTGATGTTGGCGGCCACGGCACCCACAAGCTCTTTATCAATGCCTTTGACAATAATGCGGTTGTTACCCGCCACATCGATTTCGATGCCGCTCGGTGGATCAATTTCCACCGGATGGGAGTAACCGACTTGCAGCACGAGTTTGGCGCCCTGTTTGCTCGCCCTGTAACCCACGCCGTTGATCACCAACTGCTTTTCGAAACCTTTGGTTACTCCATCCACCATATTGGCCAAAAGGGTGCGCGTCAATCCATGCAGGGCTTTGTGCTTTTTCTCCTCCGAGGGCCGCTTCACCTCAAGGTGGCCGTCGGTCAGCTCTACCTGCATCTCCGGATGTATCTCCCGCATGAGCTTCCCTTTTGGTCCTTTTACCTCAACCTGCCGGCCGGCAATGGAGATTTCGACTCCGGCCGGTACCGGTATGGGCTTTTTGCCGATTCTGGACACAATTATCCTCCTTCATCCGGCCGAGTTGCTACCAGACGTAACAGATCACTTCACCGCCGATGCCGATCTTGCGGGCTTGCTTGTCGGTCATGACCCCCTGAGAGGTGGACAA
The DNA here is from genome assembly GCA_012840225.1 of Bacillota bacterium. Taxonomy (GTDB): domain Bacteria; phylum Bacillota; class Limnochordia; order DTU080; family DTU080; genus DULU01. The sequence continues at coordinate 21,936 of DULU01000092.1, read as the reverse complement.
CACGGCCAGTCCCAGTCCTCCAAGCACTTTCGGCACCTCTTCTTTCTGCACATAGACGCGCAGCCCCGGTTTGCTGATCCGTTTGATTCCACTAATGACCTTCCCCTTGTTCGGACCGTATTTCAAAAACAAGCGGAGAACGCTCTTATTGCCGTCCTCGATCACTTTGTAATCGCGAATGTAGCCTTCCTCCTTGAATATCCTGGCCAACTCCAGTTTCAGGCGCGATGCCGGGATCTCAACCTGATCGTGGTTGGCATGGCTGGCATTGCGGACGCGTGTCAGCATGTCGGCAATCGGGTCTGTCATCACCATTCCAATAAAACCCCCTTCGCACTCTTACCAACTAGCCTTAGTGACACCGGGAATCTGACCCTTGTGTGCCAACTCGCGAAAACAGATCCTGCAAATCTGGAACTGCCGCATATAAGCGCGAGGACGACCACAAATCCGGCATCTGTTCACCCGGCGCACCGCAAATTTCGGTGTCCTTTTCGCTTTGGCGATCATAGATTTCTTGGCCACGTCATGCCTCCTTCGGCAACAATCGTCTAAGCCGCCCTAAACGGCATGCCCAAAGCCCGCAACAGTTCGATGGCTTCTTCATCCGTTTTGGCCGTGGTGACGATGGTAATGTTCATACCCCTGATCTTGTCGACCTTGTCGTAATTGATCTCGGGAAAAATCAGCTGCTCGCGCAATCCGAGTGAGTAGTTGCCGCGCCCGTCGCACCCCTTAGGCGATAAGCCCTGGAAGTCCCGGATGCGGGGGAGCACCACATTGATCAGCTTGTCGAGAAACTCCCACATGCGGTCGCCGCGCAGGGTCACCTTGGCCCCGATAGCCATGCCGGTGCGGATCCGGAAGGCCGACACCGATTTTTTCGCCCTGGTCACCGCCGGCTTCTGCCCGGTGATGGCAGCCAGATCGGCCATGGCGGCATCAAGAGCTTTGCTGTCTGCTACGGCATCACCGACGCCCATATTGACCACAATTTTCTCCACCCTGGGCGCCTGCATAGGATTTTTATAGTTGAATCGCTGGATTAGCGCCGGTGCCACTTCTTTTAAATGCTTTTCCTTCAAACGCGGCACTGCCATGCTTACTCTCCTCTCGCTGCCGTCAATCGACGGCCTTTCCGCACTTTTTGCACACCCGGACCTTGTCGTCCTTGGCCGTGTCCTTCTCCAGGCGCGTGTTTTTGTTGCAGTTGGGACAGACCAACATGACGTTGGATACATTAATCGGACCGGGGCGCTCCACAGTACCGCCCTGCGGGTTGGTGCGGGTTGGTCTGGTCTGCTTTTTCACGATGTTGACGCCGTCGATGATCACCTGTTGCTTCATGGGCAACACCGTGAGCACTTTGCCTTCCTTGCCGGCGTCGTCACCGGCTATAACCATAACCGTATCGCCTTTTCTGACGTGCATCTTCATCCTCTTCTGCACAGGTGCCGTTTTGGCCACTTTACAACACCTCCGGAGCCAGACTGATTATACGCATGAAATCTTTTGCGCGCAGCTCTCTGGCGACAGGTCCGAAGATACGTGTACCTCTCGGCGCCTTCTGATCGTTGATGATCACTGCGGCATTCTCGTCGAAGGCGATGTAGGAGCCGTCGGGCCTCGGGGTGCGCGTCTTGGTGCGAACCACCACCGCCATGACCACATCGCCTTTTTTTACCACGCCTCCGGGTGTTGCCTCTTTAACGGAAGCGATGATCACGTCGCCGATGCCGGCATAACGCCGTTTCGAACCGCCCAACACCCTGATGCAGAGCAGTTTTTTGGCGCCTGTGTTATCAGCCACATTTAACACTGATTCCTGCTGTATCACTGGGACCTTTCCCCTTTCCTACGGTAAAAAGGCGCAAACCATCACCCGCCCTAGCGGGCTTTCTCCAGAACCTCTATTATACACCAACGCTTCTCTTTGGAAAGAGGTCTAGTTTCAATTACCTTGACGCGATCACCCACATGCGTGCTGTTGTCTTTATCGTGCGCCTTCAGTTTAACCGTTCTCCGTATAATCCGGTGATAGAGCGGGTGCCGGATCAGGCGCTCCACCTCTATGACCCGCGTCTTGTCCATCTTGTCTGAGACCACCACGCCGACGCGGGTGTTGCGCACCTTGCGGCTGGTGCTGTCCTGTGTCATGTCTGACCCTCCCCTACGCCCGTTTGATTCCTAGTTCGCGCTCGCGAATCAATGTCTTGATCCTGGCAATATCTTTGCGCACCGCCCGGACCCTCATGGGATTATCCAGCTGTCCGGTGGCGGCCTGAAATCTCAGATTAAAGAGTTCTTCCTTCAAGCCATGGAGACGCTGCTGTAGTTCATCGACGGTATAATCCCGCAGTTCGCTCGCCTTCAATCTGCGTCACCACCTGATGCATTCTCGGCCGGGGCTTCATCACGCTTTATGAATTTGGTTTTGATCGGCAGCTTGTGGGCAGCCAAACGTATGGCTTCCCTGGCCAGTTCTTCATCTACGCCACCGACTTCAAACAGCACCCGTCCTGGTTTTACCACGGCCACCCAATATTCCGGAGCCCCTTTGCCGCTGCCCATTCTGGTCTCCGCCGGCTTGGCCGTCACCGGTTTGTCTGGAAATATCTTGATCCACACTTTACCGCCGCGTTTCATATGGCGATTCATAGCCACACGGGCGGCCTCTATCTGCGTATTGGTGATCCACCCGGCTTCCAAAGCCTGCAGCCCGTATTCTCCCAACATCACCTCTGAGCCGCGATAGGCTTTGCCGCGTATCGTGCCGCGTTGCACCTTGCGGTGCTTAACCCGCTTGGGAACGAGCATGTTTACTCTCCTCCCTCAGCAATACCAGCCACACTCTTTTTCTGAGGCAGTATTTCGCCTTTATATATCCACACTTTGACGCCGATCCGCCCATACGTGGTGCGCGCTTCGGCAAACCCGTAATCCACGTCTCCTCTGAGAGTATGGAGAGGAACCGAACCCTCGCTGGTCCATTCCGAACGGGCGATTTCCGCACCGCCCAGCCGGCCGGAGATGCGCACTTTCATGCCTTTGGCTCCCATGCGCATGGTGCGCTGCATAGCCTGACGCATGGCCCGGCGAAAAGAGATGCGCTTCTCCAACTGCATGGCGATGTTTTCCGCCACCAGTTGGGCGTCCAGATCAGCATGCTTTATTTCCAAAATATTGATCTGTACCTGCTTGCCCGTCATCTTCTCCAGATCCTGGCGAAGACGGTCCACTTCAGCCCCGCCTTTGCCGATCACCATTCCCGGCCGGGCGGTATGAATGGTGATGCGCACCCGGTTCGCTGCCCGCTCAATATCAACTCGCGGCACACCCGCCGAAAAGAAGCGGTTTTTGATGATGCGGCGAAGTGCCAGGTCCTCATGCAGAAGCCGGTGATACTCTCTGCGGTTGGCATACCATTTGCCTTCCCAGTCCTTGATGATACCCAGCCGCAACCCATACGGGTGAACTTTTTGACCCACGCTTCGCTTCCCCTTTCTGGATCCGTTTATTCCTTTTCCCGCAGCACCACGGTGATGTGGCTGGTTCTCTTGCGTATCCTGTCGGCCATCCCGCGAGCCCTGGGCATTATTCTCTTCATCGTCGGACCCTGATCGACATAAACCTCAGCTACGAGCATCTCCTGCGGATTAAGGCTATAGTTGTTTTCGGCGTTGGCTGCGGCCGAACGCACCACCTTTTCGACAATTCCTGCAGCCTTGCGCGGCGTGAACCGTAATATGGTCAACGCCTCCGGGTATGATTTGCCCCGGATCAGATCCACCACCACTCGAGCCTTCCGGGGTGAGATGCGGACATAGCGCGCCATTGCTCTGGCTTCCATCTGGACTCTTCCCCCTTGCTGCTACTTGAGAGCCGTAGAACGTTCAGTGTGAGCTCCATGACCGCGGAAGGTGCGGGTGGGCGCAAACTCACCGAGCTTATGTCCTACCATCTCCTCAGTGATATAGATGGGCACATGTTTGCGACCGTCGTGCACAGCTATGGTGTGCCCCACCATCTGCGGGAATATGGTTGAAGCTCGCGACCACGTCTTTATGACGCGCTTCTCTCCGGACTCGTTCATCTTCTCTATCTTTGCCAGCAGACTCGGATGGGCGTACGGTCCTTTCTTCAACGAGCGACCCATCTTGTTTCCCCTTTCATAATGCAAAGCTTATCTCTTACGTCTTCTGACGATTAACTTATCCGACTTCTTCTCTTTCTTCCTGGTGCGGGCGCCCAAAGTCGGCTTGCCCCACGGGCTGAGCGGACCGGGACGACCCACAGGAGCTTTGCCTTCGCCGCCGCCGTGCGGATGGTCCACCGGGTTCATGACCGAACCGCGGGTATGCGGACGCCGCCCGAGATAACGGGATTTGCCCGCTTTGCCGAGGACGATGTTTTCGTGCTCGACGTTGCCCACCTGGCCGATGGTCGCCTTGCACTCCAGCATCACCATGCGGAATTCCCCGGAAGGCAAGCGCACGGTGGCATAACGGCCTTCTTTGGCCATGAGTTGGGCGGCCGCCCCGGCCGACCTGACGAGCTGGGCCCCGTGACCGGGATAAAGCTCGATATTGTGAATCACCGAACCAACAGGTATATTAGCCAGCGGCAGGGCGTTTCCGGGCTTGATGTCGGCCTCGGGTCCCGAGATCACCACATCGCCGGGCCGGACCCCTAACGGCGCCAGGATATAGCGCTTCTCTCCGTCGGCATAATGCAACAGAGCGATGCGGGCGGAACGGTTCGGATCGTATTCGATGGCCGCCACTTTGGCTGGCACGCCGTCTTTGTCGCGTTTGAAATCGATGATCCTATATTGCCGCTTGTGACCGCCGCCGCGAAAGCGCACCGTCGTCCGGCCGTAGCTGTTCCTGCCGCCCGTGGATTTCAACGGGGCAAGAAGAGACTTCTCCGGCCTGGTTTTGGTTATCTCCTCATACGTGCTCACCGACATGCCGCGGCGCCCGGGCGATGTAGGCTTATACTGTTTAACCGGCATGTATATTCCTCCTATAGACCCTCGAAGATTTCAATCCGGTCACCCTGTTTTAACTTTACAATCGCCTTTTTCCGCTCCGGACGCCGGCCGCTGAACCGCCCCATCCGTTTCACCTTGCCGATGGTGCGCACTGTGTTCACCGAGAGGACGGTCACTTTGAACAGCTCTTCCACTGCCCTTTTGATCTGCAGCTTATCGGCATCTTTATGCACTTCGAAGGTGTAGGCGTTCTCGGCCATGGCGCTGTTGCTTTTTTCCGTCACTACCGGACGTATGAGTATATCACGTGCTTCCATTTACGCCAGCGCCTCCTCTAACCGTCCTACCGCGTCACGGGTAAGAACCAGCTTATCATAAAGCAAAACTATATAAGCATTAAGATCGGTAACCGGTGATAAACCTACATAAGGTAAATTCCGGGCCGAACGGATCAGGTTTTCATCAGCCTCAGGCGTAACCACCAGCGCTTTTCCTGCCTCCAGCGCAGCCATCAGCTTGGCCATCAGCTTGGTTTTGGGCTCGGCCAGGCTCAACTCGTCCAACACCACGATCTCTCCCGCCTGAGCCTTGGCCGACAAAGCGGAGCGCAGCGCTGCCTGCCGGGCTTTCCGGGGCATGGCCTGCCGGTAATCCCGCGGCGTGGGTCCAAAGACCGTCCCACCGCCCCGCCATTGAGGAGCGCGGATGGTTCCCTGGCGGGCGCGCCCGGTACCTTTCTGCCGCCATGGTTTACGCCCGCCTCCCGACACCAAAGCTCTGTTTTTGGTTGCCGCCGTGCCCTGACGCTGATTAGCTTGGTACATTACAACGGCCTGATGTAGCAAGGCTTGATTGACTTCGACGCCGAAAACCCGGTCGTCCAGATCAATTTCGCCGACCACCCGGCCTTCCATATCATAAACGGCCACTTTTGGCACTGTCGGGCCTCCTTCAAACTCGAGGCTGCCTTGCGGCAGCTGGTTAACCACGTTTCTTAACCGACTCTTTTACCAGGACAAAACTCCCATTGTTGCCGGGTACCGAGCCTTTGAGCAAAAGCAGATGGCGCTCGGCATCCACCCTGATCACCGTGAGTCCCTGCACCGTCCGACGCTCGCCGCCCAGGCGACCGGGCATTGGACGATTCTTGAACACTCTGGCGGCGTCGGTAGCCGCAAGGGCGCCCACCCGCCGGTGATACATCGAACCGTGACTCATGGGACCCCGGTTGGCATTGTGCTTTTTCATCATGCCGGAAAAGCCCTTGCCTTTGGAAGTACCGGTCACATCCACCAGGTCGCCTTCCTTGAACAAAGACTCGACCCGCAGCTCAGCGCCCGGCTCCAGTTCGTTTAGTGTCTTGTCGTCGTCGGTACGGATCTCCACCAGTTTCAGCGCCGGCACCGTCTGCGCTTTGGCATAATGGCCACGCTGCGGTTTATTCACCTTGCGCAGCTTGTCGCCAAAACCGATCTGCAACGCCGCATAGCCGTCCTTTTCCGGGGTTTTCTTTTGCACCACCCGGCAAGGACCGGTCTGGATCACAGTGACCGGCACGACATCGCCGTTGGCGGCAAAGAGCTGGGTCATGCCCAATTTTTTCCCTAAAATTCCCTTAGGCATTGTTTTCCCCTCTCTATCACTTACAGCTTGATCTCAATATCGACGCCGGCCGGTAAATCCAGTCGCATCAGCGCATCCACAGTCTTGGCCGTCGGCTCCAGAATATCGATCAGCCGCTTATGCGTACGCATCTCAAACTGCTCACGCGAATCCTTGTGGATATGCGGCGAGCGCAGCACGGTGAAAACATTGCGTTCCGTAGGCAGCGGCACCGGTCCGGAGACCATGGCGCCGGTGCGTTTGGCTGTTTCCACTATCTTCTCGGCTGAATTCTCCAATATATGGTGATCAAATGCCTTCAGCCGGATACGAATCCTTTGTCTGGCCAAATTAATCCTCCTCACGTTCGATCAACGAACATGCTCCACGGAAATTACCTGCAGCGCATCATCAATGCCCGGCAGCAACCTCCCGCTTCATCGCTTCCTTCTCTATACCCACCCGGCCGGACATGAAGCGCCCGGTTCATGCCGTCTTAGGCAAAGATCTTGGAGATAACCCCGGAAGCCACGGTTCGACCGCCTTCACGGATAGCAAAGCGCAAGCCTTCCTCCATGGCGATGGGGGTGATCAGCTCCACTTTCAGGGTCACATTGTCGCCGGGCATGACCATTTCCGTACCTTCGGGCAAGGTGATCACACCGGTCACGTCGGTGGTGCGGAAATAGAACTGCGGACGGTAACCGTTGAAGAACGGGGTATGGCGCCCGCCTTCAGCCTGGGTCAACACGTAGACGGAAGCCTCAAAGACGGTGTGAGGCGTGATGCTGCCCGGCTTGGCCAAAACCTGACCGCGCTCGATCTCGTCGCGATCCACGCCGCGCAGGAGGACGCCGATGTTGTCGCCGGCCTCGCCGCGATCGAGGATCTTGCGGAACATCTCCACACCGGTGGCCACGGTCTTGCGGGTCTCCTTGATGCCCACAATCTCCAGCTCGTCGCCGACTTTAACCGCACCGCGCTCCACACGGCCGGTAGCCACGGTGCCGCGGCCGGTGATGGTGAAGACGTCTTCCACCGGCATGAGGAACGGCTTGTCGATGTCGCGGGTCGGGGTGGGAATGTATTCATCCACCGCATCCAGGAGCTTCTGCAAAACGGCGCACTGCTCACCCGGGGCACCCTTCTGCAGCTCTTCGCTGGCCAATAAGGCGGAACCGGCAATCACCGGGATCTCGTCGCCGGGGAACTCATACTTGTTCAGGAGGTCCCTGACTTCCATCTCTACCAGCTCAAGGAGTTCGGGATCGTCGACCATGTCGGCTTTGTTGAGGAACACCACGATAGCCGGTACGCCTACCTGCCTGGCCAGGAGGATATGCTCTCTGGTCTGGGGCATGGGACCGTCGGCTGCGGAGACTACCAGGATGGCTCCGTCCATCTGCGCCGCACCGGTAATCATGTTTTTAATGTAGTCGGCGTGCCCGGGGCAGTCCACGTGAGCATAGTGCCGTTTATCGGTCTCATATTCCACGTGAGAGGTGTTGATGGTGATACCTCTGGCTTTCTCTTCCGGAGCGTTGTCGATTTCCTCATAATTCAAAGCCTTGATGGTGGGATTCTTCAGGGCCAGATAGTGAGTGATAGCCGCGGTCAGGGTAGTCTTCCCGTGGTCTACGTGACCGATCGTTCCGATGTTGACATGGGGTTTTCTGCGCTCAAACTTCTGCTTGGCCATAATTCTCTTCCTTTCTATAAGTCTATAAGGAACTCCACCGGCGTCCCTATTCGGCGGCAGCCAGGTGATTATAACTCCCTGCTGATGATTTTTTCTGCTATCGATGGAGGTACTTCCTCATAATGCCCAAAATGCATGGTATACGATGCTCGGCCCTGGGTGGCGGAACGCAGGTCCGTGGCATAACCAAACATCTGCGCCAAGGGGACCAGCGCTTTGATCACCTGGGTGTTGCCGCGGGCCTCCATCCCTTCGATGCGCCCGCGCCTGGAATTCAGGTCGCCTATCACGTCGCCCAGGAATTCCTCGGGGGTGACCACTTCCACCCGCATCACCGGTTCAAGCAGCACAGGGTCGGCTTTGGCCGCTCCTTCCCGGAAGCCTTGCGAGGCGGCAATCTTGAATGCCACCTCGGAGGAGTCCACTTCGTGGTAGGAACCGTCCACCAAAGCGATCTTCACGTCGACTACCGGGAAGCCGGCCAGCACCCCGTTTTGCATGGCTTCCTTTATACCTGCTTCGATAGCCGGTATATACTCCTTGGGCACGACACCGCCGACTATGCGGTTTTCAAAAACATACCCGCCCCCCGGCTCATTCGGTTCAATTTCCAACCATACATCGCCATATTGTCCCCGGCCGCCGGACTGGCGAATAAACCGCCCGTTGGACTTTACGGCCTTCCTGATGGTCTCCCTGTAGGCCACTTGCGGTTTGCCCACGGTGCCTTCCACTTTGAACTCCCGCTTAAGGCGATCCACGATGATCTCCAGATGCAGCTCACCCATGCCGGAGATGATGGTCTGCCCGGTCTCCTCATCGGTATGCACCCGGAAGGTGGGATCCTCTTCCGACAGCTTCATCAGCGCCAGCGACAATTTGTCCTGGTCGCTCTTGGTGTTGGGCTCCACGGCCTGGTCGATCACCGGCTCGGGGAAGACCAGCTTCTCCAGGACCACCTTGTTATTTTCCAGGCACAGCGTGTCCCCGGTGGTGGTGGAACGCAAACCGACCACGGCGACGATGTCTCCGGAGTATGCGGAGTCTATCTCCTGGCGGTGATTGGCATGCATCATAAGCAGCCGGCCGATCCTCTCCTTTTTGCCCCTGGTGCTGTTGTAGACATAGGAGCCGGCAGACAAAACACCGGTATAAACCCGGATGAAGGTGAGCTTGCCGACGAAAGGATCGGTCATGATCTTAAAAGCCAAGGCAGAGAAGGGTTGATCGTCATCCAGTTTCAGATGAACTTCCCGGCCCTCCTCATCCTGGGCCTTCACCATGCCGATGTCCACCGGCGAGGGCAGGAAATCGACCACGGCGTCCAGCAGAAGCTGTACACCCTTGTTTCTAAATGAGGATCCGCAGAGGACGGGGGTCAACTTGGCATTCACGCAAGCCTGTCTTATGGCCCGGCGCAAATCGTCGGCCGACACCGGCTCATTCTCCAGATATTTTTCCATGATTTCCTCATCGAGCTCCGCCACGGCCTCGATCAACAGGCGCCGCTGCTCGGCCACCGCCTCCGCCATATCTTCCGGAATGGCGGTGACGTCGGATTTGGTGCCGAGATCGTCGAGGTAGATGACGGCTTTCTCGCTGATGAGATCGACCATGCCTCTAAATGAATCTTCGCTGCCGATGGGCAGCTGGATGGGTACGGCGTTGGCTCCGAGACGCTCCCGCATCATAGTCACCACGCGCTGAAAGTCGGCTCCCACCCGATCCATTTTGTTGACATAAGCCAGTCTGGGGACATGATACTTATCCGCCTGCCGCCACACGGCCTCCGACTGCGGCTCCACACCACCCACGGAACAGAATACGGCTACGGCGCCGTCCAGCACCCGCAGCGACCGCTCCACCTCGACGGTAAAGTCCACGTGCCCGGGTGTGTCGATAATATTAATACGATGCTGGCGCCAATAACACGTTGTAGCCGCCGAGGTGATGGTGATGCCCCGCTCCTTCTCCTGGACCATCCAGTCCATGGTGGCGGCACCCTCATGCACCTCACCCATCCGGTGCAACCGGCCTGTATAGAAGAGAATGCGCTCGGTGGTGGTGGTCTTGCCGGCGTCTATGTGCGCCATAATGCCTATGTTGCGTGTTTTTTCCAGAGGCACGGCTCTGGGCATGCTGTTTAATCCCCCTGTTAGCTTATCAGCTTAACTTACCAGCGATAATGAGCGAAGGCCTTGTTGGCCTCGGCCATGCGATGCGTGTCTTCCTTCTTCTTCACGGCATTGCCCTGATTGTTGGCCGCATCCAAAAGTTCGGCAGCGAGCTTTTCCACCATGGTCTTCTCGCCGCGCTCCCTGGCATACTGGACGATCCAGCGCAAGCCCAGAGCGGTGCGGCGCTCGGGACGAACTTCCACCGGCACCTGGTAGTTGGAGCCGCCGACGCGCCGGGATTTCACCTCGATGACCGGCATCACATTTTTCATGGCCTGTTCCAAAACATCGATCGGATCCCGCCCGGATTTCTCCTTGACGATTTCCAGGGCATCGTAGAAGATGCGCTCGGCAATGCTCTTTTTGCCTTGCAGCATAATCTTGTTGATGAACTGGGTGGCCAGCTTGCTGCCATAAATTGGATCCGGCGGAATCTCTCGTTTTGCGATATAGCCCCTCCGAGGCATACCCTACCTCCCCTTACTTCGGTTTTTTAGCTCCATACTTGGAACGTCCTTGCTTGCGGTTGGCGACCCCGGCGGCGTCCAGAGTGCCGCGGACGATGTGATAGCGCACACCCGGCAGATCCTTCACCCTGCCCCCGCGGATCAACACCACAGAGTGTTCCTGCAGGTTGTGTCCTTCTCCTGGAATGTAGGAGGTAACCTCAATTCCATTTGAAAGGCGCACGCGGGCAATTTTACGCAATGCCGAATTAGGCTTCTTGGGCGTGGTGGTCGATACCCTGGTGCACACACCGCGCTTTTGCGGCGAACCCTCGCCCTCCCAAGTCCGATTCCTCTTGCTGTTAAAATTGACTAGCAGTGCCGGAGCTTTGCTCTTTTTCTCCTGCTTCTTTCGCCCTTCTCTTACTAGCTGGCTGATAGTCGGCATCACTGCCCCCCCTTTCCGTCCGGTGATTTTATGCTTCGTTGAGGAGAGCTGCGCAGGCTGCCCCGACAGGTATGCCGCACAGCCTGCCCAATTGCCCCATCGACTCTATCTTTACCAACTCGCAACCGGAGCGAGCGGTCAAGTTGATCACAGGTTCAATTATAAAATCATCGGCGTCCAAAGCAACATAAACCACACGAGCCCGACCTTCGCGGATGGCCCGCAAGGTCTCCCTCTGCCCGGCAGCCCGGCGACGGGTCGCTCTGATTCGTTCAGGCACTTTCGTCACCCCACTGCAGACGCACACTTGGTTATTTTAGCACCCACCCTTTATGCTGTCAACGCATAAATCCGGCTTTTCCGGCTTCTCAGGCTTCCAGTTCCACCTGCTTTTCCTCAGCCGGCCGGCTCTCGGTCTCCACCGCATCCAAAGTGGGCAATTCCGGCAATTCCTCGCCAATAGCGGCTTTTCCTTCTCCGTTTTCGGCCACCACCAATTTGATGTTCCGATAACGGTTCATTCCGGTGCCGGCCGGTACTATTTTTCCAATAATGACATTTTCCTTGAGGCCGATCAGCGGATCGCTCTTGCCTTTGATGGCCGCCTCGGTCAACACCCGGGTAGTCTCCTGGAAGGAGGCGGCGGAGAGGAAGCTCTCCACGGCCAGGGAAGCCCTGGTGATGCCCAGAAGGGCCGGTTTGGCCGTAGCCGGTTCGCCGCCGGCTTTGATCACTTCCTGGTTGACTTCGGCAAAATCGATCACGTCCACCAGCCCGCCGGGCAGGAGGTCCGTATCGCCGGGAGATTCCACTTTCACCTTGCGCAGCATCTGACGGACGATCACTTCGATATGCTTGTCGTTGATGTCCACACCCTGCGAGCGGTAGACATCCTGAACTTCCTGCACCAGATAGGTCTGCACGGCCCGGATGCCCTTTACCCGCAGGATGTCATGGGGATTGACGGCTCCTTCGGTCAGCCGGTCGCCGATCTCCACATGCTGGCCTTCCTTCACCCGCAGGCGGGCACCGTAGGGGATGGTATAGACCCGCTCCTCGCCGTCCTCGGCGGTGACCACGGCTTTGCGCACTCCCTTAACCTCGGTGAAGCGCACCGTGCCTTCAATTTCGGAAATGATGGCCTGACCCTTGGGCTTCCGGGCTTCAAAGAGCTCTTCCACCCTTGGCAAACCGGCGGTGATGTCCTCAACGCCGGAGACGCCGCCGGTATGGAAGGTGCGCATGGTGAGCTGCGTGCCGGGCTCCCCGATGGATTGGGCGGCGATGATGCCCACCGCTTCACCCACTTCCACCATCTGCCCCGTGGCCAGGTTCCGCCCGTAGCAGCGGGCACACACGCCATGGCGCGAACGGCAGGTCAGCGGCGAGCGGATCAACACGCTCTCAATGCCGGCATCCTCGATGGCGGAGGCGATCTCCTCGGTGATGAGCTGGTTTTCCTCCACAATATGCTCGCCGGTCTCCGGATGCACTACCGCTTCGGCGGTGAGCCGCCCGGCGATGCGGTCCCGCAGGTGCTCGATGATCTCCTCGCTGTCGCCGCTATATTCCTTAATGGCCTGCACCTTGATGCCTTGGTTGGTGCCGCAGTCCTCCTCGCGCACGATCACATCCTGGGAGACCTCCACCAGTCTCCTGGTGAGATAGCCGGAGTCGGCCGTGCGCAGGGCGGTGTCCGCCAGACCCTTGCGGGTGCCGTGGGTGGAGATGAAGTATTCCAATACGGTCAAGCCCTCGCGGTAGTTGTGCTTCACCGGCATCTCGATGGTCTTGCCGGTGGGGTCGGTGACCAGACCACGCATTCCGGCCAGCTGAGCCAATTGTGCCTGGTTACCTCTGGCGCCGGAGTTGGCCATCATCCACACCGGGTTGAAGGCATCGAAGCCCCTGATCATGGCTTTGGTAACATCATCTTTGGCCCGCGCCCAGATGTCGCAGATGCGCTGGTAGCGCTCCTCCTGGGTGAGCAGGCCGCGCCTGTGCTGCTGTTCGACCTGTTCCACCTGGCGCTCGGCTTCTTCCAATATCTTGTATTTTTCCTCCGGTATGGTGATGTCGTTCACGCTCACCGTGGTGCCCGAGATGGTGGCGTAGGAAAAACCCAACTTCTTGATATTATCCAGCACTTCGGCGGTGACCGTGGTGCCGAAGCGGCGGTTCAGGTTGTCGACCAGGCGGCCCAGGGCATTGCGGTCGATGGTTTCATTGATGAAACCGATCTCCGGCGGCAGCACTTCATTGAAGAAAATTCGCCCCGGCGTGGTCTCTATGAGCTGCCCGTCCTTGGTGTGCAGCTTGATCTTGCTCTGCAGCGAGACCGCCTTGTGCACATAGGCCAGCCGGACTTCGTCTTCGCTGCCGAAGATCTTGCCTTCGCCCTTCTCCCCGGCCTTCTCCTTGGTGAGATAATAGCAGCCGATGATCATGTCCTTTTGCGGGGTGGTGACCGGGCGGCCGCTCGACGGCAGGAGGATGTTGTGCGCCGAAAGCATCAGGAGACGGGCTTCCGCCTGGGCTTCCACGGAAAGCGGCACGTGCACGGCCATCTGGTCGCCGTCAAAGTCGGCGTTATAGGCCACGCAGACCAACGGGTGGATCTGGATGGCCCGTCCTTCCACCAGCACCGGTTCGAAGGCCTGGATGCCCAACCGGTGCAGGGTGGGAGCCCGGTTCAAAAGCACCGGATGCTCCTTGATCACTTCCTCCAGGACATCCCATACCTCCAGCTTCTGCCGCTCCACCATGCGCTTGGCGCTCTTGATGTTGTGGGCATGGCCTTCATCCACGAGCCTCTTCATGACGAACGGCTTGAAGAGTTCCAGGGCCATCTCCCTGGGCAGGCCGCACTGGTGCAGCTTCAGCTCCGGTCCTACCACAATGACGCTGCGGCCGGAATAGTCCACCCGCTTGCCGAGCAGATTCTGGCGGAACCTGCCCTGCTTGCCCCGCAGCATGTCGGAGAGCGACTTAAGCGGCCGGTTGCCGGGTCCGGTCACCGGTCGGCCCCGCCGCCCGTTGTCGATCAGCGCATCCACCGCTTCCTGCAGCATGCGCTTCTCATTGCGCACGATGATGTCGGGAGCGCCGAGTTCCAGCAATCTCTTCAGGCGATTGTTGCGGTTGATCACCCTCCGATAAAGATCGTTCAAATCCGAGGTGGCAAAGCGCCCGCCATCCAGCTGCACCATCGGCCGCAACTCCGGCGGGATGACGGGAATCACATCCAGAATCATCCACTCAGGGCGGTTTCCGGACTTGCGGAAGGCTTCCACCACTTCCAGACGGCGGATGGCCCTGATGCGCCGCTGTCCGGAGGTGTCGCGGATCTCCTTGCGGAGGCTGGCGGCCATCTCCTCCAGGTCGATCTCCTGCAAGAGCTTCTTGATGGCCTCAGCCCCCATGCCGGCTTTGAAAGCGCCCTGGTATTTATCCCGGTATTCCCGGTATTCCGCTTCGGTGAGCAGTTGCTTCTTCGCAAGCGGTGTCTCCATGGGATCGATGACGATATATGAGGCAAAATAGAGCACCCGCTCCAAGGTGCGGGGGGACATGTCCAAAAGCAAACCCATGCGGCTCGGAATGCCCTTGAAGAACCAGATGTGCGAGACCGGCGCTGCCAGTTCAATATGGCCCATGCGCTCGCGGCGCACCTTGGCCCGCGTCACTTCCACACCGCACCGGTCGCACACAATACCCTTATAACGAACGCGTTTATATTTCCCGCAATGGCATTCCCAGTCTTTGGTGGGACCGAATATTTTCTCGCAGAAAAGTCCTTCCCGCTCAGGCTTCAGCGTGCGGTAGTTTATGGTTTCCGGCTTTTTCACTTCTCCGCTGGACCAACTGCGGATGAGTTCCGGACTGGCCAACCCGATCTGAATGTGGTCAAAGTTATTCACATCAAACAAATGTGTCACCCTCCTACAGGCTGATGCAATTTATGGTTCAACGCCTGCACGGCACCTCAGATTTACCGGTTACATATCGTCATCCTCGAGGTTTTTGGGCTTCTTTCGCTCAGCCTTGCGCTTGTGAGACCCACCCTTGTCTTCGTCGGCAAAATCGATGTCTTCATCCAGATCGAGATGCTCATTCAGGTCGGCGCCCAGATCTTCATCAAAATCGGTGAGCTCGTCGTCAAGCTCTTCATCCAGGACCTCGTCGAGCTCTTCCAGATCGGCATCCAGATCTTCATCCAGGTCCTCGTCGAGGTCTTCGTCAAGATCGGCGTCCAGATCCTCATCGAGATCGTTGTCCAAATCGGCGTCCAGATCCTCATCAAGATCCACGTCCAGGTCTACATCCAGATCGCCTTCATCCTCCTGATCGACATCGAGCAGGCCATTGTCGCTGTCCTCCTCTTCATCCTCATCGGCGATCCGTCCGCCGTCCAGATGGCTCTCCAGATCCACGGCGGAGAAGCGGGCAACCCGATTTTCCCCGGCTTCCTCGTCTTCGTCTTCCTCATCCAAAAGCAGGGCGTCGACGGCGCTGTCGCTCTCGGCCACGGCCGGCCGTCTCGGTTTCTCCCGCGCTTCGTCCTCCTCATGGCCGTGGATATCGATACCGAGCTCTCTGGCCATCTCGCTGATGTCCTCTTCTTCTTCGCGGATCTCGATCTCTTCCGACTCCTCGGAGAGGACGCGCACATCCAGGCCGAGGCTCTGCAATTCCTTGATCAACACCTTGAAGGATTCCGGCACGCCGGGCTCAGGCACATTTTCACCCTTGACAATGGCTTCGTAGGTCTTCACCCGACCGACCACGTCGTCGGATTTCACCGTGAGCAACTCCTGCAAGGTGTAGGCCGCACCGTAAGCCTCCAGAGCCCACACTTCCATCTCGCCGAAGCGTTGCCCGCCGAACTGGGCTTTGCCGCCCAAGGGCTGTTGGGTGACGAGAGAATAAGGGCCGGTGGACCTGGCGTGGATCTTGTCGTCCACCAGGTGCAACAGCTTCAGCATGTAAGTATAGCCGACACAGATGGGCCGGTCGAACGGCTCGCCGGTGCGCCCGTCATAGAGGACTGTCTTCCCGTCGGGCGGCAGGCCGGCTTTTTTCAGGTATTCAAACACTTCATCTTCCGTCGCCCCGTCGAACACCGGCGTGGCCACATGAATGCCCAGCACCTTGCTCGCCCAGCCCAGATGGGTCTCAAACACCTGGCCCAGGTTCATCCTGGAGGGCACACCGAGGGGGTTCAGCACGATCTCAATCGGTGTGCCGTCGGGCATGAACGGCATGTCTTCCTCAGGCAAAATGCGGGCGATAACTCCCTTGTTGCCATGGCGGCCGGCCATCTTGTCTCCTTCGGAGATCTTTCTCTTCTGGGCGATATAGACCCGCACGAGCTTGTTGACGCCGGGGGCCAGTTCGTCGTGGTTCTCCCTGGAGAATATGCGCACGTTCACCACCACGCCGCCCTCTCCATGGGGCACGCGCAGAGAGGTGTCCCGCACTTCCCTGGCCTTCTCGCCGAAGATGGCCCTGAGGAGACGCTCTTCCGCCGTGAGCTCCGTCTCTCCTTTCGGTGTCACTTTACCTACCAGGATATCGCCCGGCCGCACTTCGGCGCCGATGCGGATGATGCCGTTTTCGTCCAAATCCTTCAGCAGATCTTCGCTGACATTGGGGATGTCGCGGGTGATCTCTTCGGCGCCCAGCTTGGTGTCGCGGGCCTGCGCTTCATACTCCTCAATGTGGATGGAGGTGAATATATCCTCCTTGACCAGCTTTTCGCTGATCAGAATGGCATCTTCGTAATTGTAGCCTTCCCAGGGCATGAAGGCGCAGAGCACGTTGCGGCCCAAGGCCAGCTCGCCTTGATAGGTGGACGGCCCGTCGGCCAATACTTCACCTTTCTCCACCCGCTGGCCTTTATAGCAGATAGGTTTCTGGTTTATGCAGGTCCCCTGGTTGGAGCGGGCAAACTTGGTGAGCTTATAGCGATGCTCGGTGCCCGAATCACCCTTCAGGACAATCTCCTGCGAAGTCACCCTGGTGACGATGCCCGCCTCTTTGGCGGTGATCACCACCCCGGAGTCGACAGCCGCTTTATATTCAATGCCCGTCCCGATCAACGGCGCCTCCGTCTGCAACAAGGGCACGGCCTGGCGCTGCATGTTGGCGCCCATCAAAGCCCGGGAGGGGTCGTCGTTTTCCAGGAAGGGGATTAAAGCGGTGGCAATGGAGACCAGCTGCTTCGGCGACACATCCATATAATCGATCTCTTCGGCCGGCACCACGACGATAGGCTCCCCGTGGCGGGCGGACACCCGGCGATTGATGAAGCGGCCGGTTTCGTCGAAGGGTTCATTGGCCTGCGCAATAACATAGTTATCCTCTTCATCGGCGGTCAGATAGCGGATCTCGTTGGTGACACGTCCGTTTTCCACCTTGCGATAGGGAGTCTCGATGAAACCGTATTCATTGATGCGGGCATAGGTGCACAAGCTGCCGATGAGGCCGATGTTCGGACCTTCGGGCGTCTCGATGGGGCACATGCGCCCATAGTGGGAGTGATGCACATCGCGCACTTCAAACGAAGCTCTTTCCCTGGACAAACCGCCCGGCCCGAGCGCCGAGAGGCGGCGCTTGTGGGTGAGCTCCATCAGCGGGTTGGTCTGGTCCATAAACTGCGATAGCTGCGAGCTGCCGAAGAACTCTTTAATGGCCGCCACCACCGGCCTGATATTAATCAGGGCTTGTGGCGTGATGATATCCACATCCTGGATGGTCATGCGCTCCCGCACCACCCGTTCCATGCGGGACAAGCCGATGCGGAACTGGTTTTGCAGCAGCTCACCCACGGATTTCAGGCGCCGGTTACCCAGGTGGTCGATGTCGTCGATGCTGCCGATGCCGTAGATCAGGCCGACGATATAGTTGATGGTAGCCACGATATCTTCCGCCTGGATGGTCTTCACCTCAGGGCCGGGGGCTCCATTGCCCAGCACTTTGACCGGCACGCCGTCCAGGCCTTCCACCACGGCTTCCATCACGGCGGCATTCTCGATCTTTTCCGCCAGGCGGCGATCGATACGCTGTCCGGGCTCGGCCAGGATCTCCCCGGTCTGCGGATCCACAATCGGCTCCACGGCCACCCGCCCGGTGATGCGGGGCATCATGCGCAGCTTTTTGTTTATTTTGTAACGGCCCACTCCGGCCAGGTCATAACGCTTGGGGTCATAGAAAAGGGTTTCAAAAAGGGTGCGGGCGCTCTCCTCGGTGGGCGGTTCGCCGGGACGGAGGCGCTTATAGATCTCGATCAGCGCTTCTTCCTCGGAATCCGTATTGTCCCGCTCGATGGTGGCCCGGATGGGCTCGGCATCGCGGAACATCTCGTTGATCTGGGCGTTGCTGCTGTAACCTAGAGCTCGCAGGAGCACCGTGGCCGGGATTTTGCGCGTCCGGTCCACCCGTACATAAATGCAGTCGTTGGCATCGCACTCAAACTCCAGCCAGGCGCCGCGGTTAGGAATGATGGCGGCGGTGTAGAGCAGCTTGCCGCTGGTGTCGGGAGAGCGGCCGAAATAGACGCCGGGAGAGCGCACCAGCTGGCTCACGATGACCCGTTCGGCGCCGTTGATGATAAATGTGCCGTTCTCCGTCATGAGCGGGAAATCGCCCATGAACACTTCCTGTTCCTTGACCTCTCCGGTCTCTTTATTGATCAAACGGACGCGCACCTTGAGAGAAGTAGCGTAGGTCATGTCGCGATCTTTGCATTCCTCAACGGAATACTTCGGGGTGCCCAGGCTAAAGTCGATGAACTCCAATACCAGGTTGCCGGTGAAGTCCTGAATGGGCGAGATATCCCTGAACATCTCCATTAAGCCTTCATTCAAAAACCACTGGTAAGACTTCCGCTGCACCTCGATAAGATCGGGCATATCCAGCACTTCTTGTATCTTGCTGAATGAGACCCTCCGGCGCTTGCCGACTTCAATCTCCACTGCCAATATAACCCACTCCTCTCAAAATTTTGCGATGACCGCGAGCAGGCATCAGCGCACAAACCCAGAATAAAATAAAGGCAGGTGGTCAACACGCCTTTGTACATAAACGGGATCATAAACAGGATCGCATGTGCTTTGGCATGGCGTGCGGGATACACAGATCATGAAAAGAGACAAAAACCCCCATCCTTAAATCCAGGGGAAAAATTTACCCGAAAGCGCTCCATCTTACAGCTTCTGTGAGCGCAGTAGAAGTTATACATATTATTTCGTACCGGCAACGATTTTTCACCAAGAGCCCGCGACTTGACACCCTTGTAGCATATCATTCCGGGGTGCCGCTGTCAATCCCATATTTGGCCCCTCTCGCCTCAGGCGCTTTCGCCTCAAGCACAAAGAGTGAAAAGGGGAAGCCTCCTCCTTTTCGGCGCAGCTTCCCCCATACGTTACCTGCTGTGGCGGCCGCCTCTGCCCTACCGGTCGCACATGACCCGGCGGCCGCCAAGACCAATGTGGTCTGTTTACTTGATCCCGAATTACTTGATCTCGACGGTAGCGCCGACCTCTTCGAGCTTGGCCTTGATGTCGTCGGCAGTGGCGCGATCCACCCCCTGCTTCACCGGCTTGGGAGCGGTGTCCACCAATTCCTTGGCTTCCCGCAGTCCGAGACCGGTCAGCTCACGTACAACTTTGATAACCTGGATCTTCTTTTCGCCGGCGGAAGCGAGGATCACGTCGAACTCGGTCTGCTCCACCGCGGCCGGGGCGTCTGCGCCGCCCGCTGCCGGAGCGGCAACCACGCTGACCGGAGCAGCGGCACTGACGCCGAATTTTTCCTCCAGAGCTTTTACCAGCTCAGCCAGTTCAATTACCGTCATGCTCTCTATGGCCTGAATGAATTCCTCTTTCGTCATCTATATTTACCTCCCAAAATATTTTTTTCATCAACAAAAGCGCCAATCCCAACTCACGCTCCGGCCGCTTCCTTTTTCTCCTGGATGGCGGAGAGCACATATACCAGCTTGCGGATATTCCCCTGCAGGACGTTGACCAGGCCGCTGAGCGGCGCCTGCATGCCGCGCAGCAAGGAAGCCAGCAACACCTCGCGAGGCGGCAACTCGGCCAGGCTTTTCACCTCGTCGACACTGATCACCTTGCCCTCCAGCAAACCGCATTTCAGTTGCAACTCTTCGTTGTTCTTGGTAAATTCGGCCAACACTTTGGCGGCAGCTACCGGGTCCTCATAGCTAAAAGCAAAAGCATTGGGACCTTCGAGGTATTTCTGCAGTCCGGTTATCCCTAAGGCGGTGGCGGCTCTGGCCATCAAGGTGTTTTTGTATACTTTAAACTCCACCCCGGCTTCCCTGGCGGAACGCCGCAATTGGGTGATCTTTTGCACGTTGAGCCCGCGATATTCCGCCACAATCATGGCCTTGCCGCGCTCCAGGCGTTCCTGGATCTCCTTCACCACAGCTTCTTTCTCCGGCGTAGGCAAATCATTCCCTCCTCTCCCACATGGCGCAAAAAAAGGAATCTCGCAGTCGCTTTCCCACCAGAAAGGGGTCGGGCTCATGCACACTGAGCGCTGGCACTGGAGATTCCTCGATATGGTTATATCCTGCAATACATCCCGGCCAGCCTCGGCAGGCGAGCATATGCTCTTTAAGTCCCCGGCAATAGGACACCGGCTGTCTTCAGCTGCGATTTCACTTATTTTGGGCCACTTTTTATTTATCCAATACCGCCCGGTTCTCTATGGCAACGCCTAGGCTCCGGCTTCGTTTTCAGCCTAACGCCTTAATTAGACTGCTTGCCCGAGACCATGGCCAGTATTTCCGCTATATTAAGACGCACCCCCGGTCCCATGGTGGAGGAAATGGCCGCCTTGCGCAGGTATTGCCCCTTGGCGGCCGCCGGTTTGGCGCGCACAATGGCATCCATCAGCGTTTTGAAGTTTTCACTCAACGCCTGCTCGGAGAAGGACACTTTACCGATAGGGACGTGAATGCCCGCTTCCCTGTTCACTCTGTATTCCACTTTACCGGCTTTAAATTCCTTGACCGCTCTCTCGATATCCACGGTGACCGTGCCGGTCTTGGGATTGGGCATCAAGCCCCTCGGACCGAGAATCCGTCCCAGGCGGCCCACCAGGCTCATCACATCGGGAGTGGCGATAGCCACGTCGAAATCGATCACGCCTTCCTGCACTTTGGCGACCAGATCTTCGGCTCCGACGACATCGGCGCCGGCGGCTTCAGCCTCGCGGGCTTTCTCTCCCTTGGCAAAAACGGCCACCCGCACGGATTTGCCCAAACCGTGAGGCAGGACCACCGTGCCTCTCACCTGCTGATCGGCATGTCTGGGATCTA
The DNA here is from genome assembly GCA_012840225.1 of Bacillota bacterium. Lineage (GTDB taxonomy): Bacteria > Bacillota > Limnochordia > DTU080 > DTU080 > DULU01. The sequence continues at coordinate 223 of DULU01000092.1, read as the reverse complement.
TGCCCAGCTTCAGCGCCACTTCCACTGTTTCGTCAAACTTGGCGGTACCCATGCTTTTCACGAGCGCTATGGCTTCCGCCGGATTATATTGCTTGCCGCGCTCCACCTTGGCGGCAACGGCTTTATATCTTTTACTGTGTTTGGCCACTGCATATACCTCCTCGTGGTGCAGGCGGGGCCGCTCAACGCACCCCTCCCACGACTTTATCGCTATTTCCTGCGC
>DULU01000091.1 GCA_012840225.1 Bacillota bacterium | reverse complement strand
GCTATTTCCTGCACTTAATCCTTGATGGTGATACCGATGCTGCGGGCGGTGCCGGCAATCATTCTCTCCGCCGCCTCGATGCTTGCCGCATTCAGGTCGGGCATCTTCAACTGGGCGATCTCCCGCACCTGCTGACGCGTCACACTCGCTACCTTCTGCTTGTTGGGTTCGCCGGAACCCTTCTCTATCCCGGCGGCTTTCAGCAGCAACACCGCCGCCGGCGGGGTCTTGGTGATGAAGGTAAACGAGCGATCAGCATAGATGGTGATCTCCACCGGAATGATCATGCCTGCCTGGGACGCGGTGCGCTCGTTGAAAGCCTTGACGAACTCCATGATGTTCACGCTGTGCTGCCCCAGAGCCGGTCCCACAGGTGGCGCCGGTGTCGCTTTACCTGCCGGACACTGTAGTTTGACGATAGCGATAACCTTCTTTGCCACAGTCATCCTCCTCTTGCGGTGATAGCGGGTTATGCCACCCTCCCGCAAATGCCGTCCTCATCATCAGAATGATGACGAGGAAGCGCCTTAAACCTTTTCTATCTGCTCAAAGTCCAGTTCGATGGGTGTTTCCCGACCGAACATGGAAATCACGACCCGCACTTTGCCTCGCTCCACGTTAACTTCCTCGATCCGCCCGTCAAAATTCTGGAACGGACCGGAGATAACGCGCACGATGTCGCCTTCGCTGAAAGCCACCCTCGGCTTGACTTCGTCAAAGCCCATCTGCTTGAGGATAGCCCGCACTTCTTCCCGATCCAGCGGCAACGGTTTCGACCCCGATCCCACAAACCCGGTCACCCCGGTGGTGTTGCGCACCACATACCAGGAATCGTCGCTCATAATCATTTCCACCAACACATAACCGGGAAAGACCTTCTTTTTGGTGATCTTTTTCTTGCCGTCCTTAAAGTCGATTTCTTCCTCGGTAGGTACCAGGATGCGGAAAATTTTATCTTCCATTTCCATGGAAGCCACGCGTTTCTCCAGGTTGGCTTTCACCTTGTTTTCATATCCGGAATAGGTATGAATGACATACCAATGCCTGTCCTGCTCGCCGCCGACACTGAGAAACTCGTCGATATCCATGGGATTTTCTTCGGTTATATTTTTATCCAAATCCTTATCCTTAAGCATTATCCCAGGGCGGAAAGAGCCGGAGACAAAAGCGGCCCCCACCCGCCCTTCACCCCCTCAAGAGGCCTAATAACCTGAGGATTTCGCTGAAGATAAGATCGACCACGCCGATAAATAGGGAAACAATGGCGGTGACCACCAGCACCACAATTGTATAAGTAGTGAGCTCTTTCCGGTTCGGCCAACTCACTTTACGAAGTTCGGCGCGCGCATCGCGCCAAAAACGCTTTAGGCGGTCAAATAGCGGGCGTATAGCCAGTGCCTTATTGCTGACGGCCATGAAGCTCACATCCTCATAAACAGCTTTGTTATCTGGTCTCCCGATGTGTAGTATGCGCACGGCAGGTACGGCAATATTTTTTCAGTTCCAAGCGATCGGGATCGTTGCGACGATTTTTCGTCGTCCTGTAATTACGGTTTTTGCACTGGGTGCATTCCAGGGTTATTCCCACCCGCATCCCGGTTCACCTCCGGCCACAAGGTCACTAAATGAATGTAGCATAACCATCACGGCATGTCAACGAATCGGGCGGAAGTCGCCTACAAATTGCGGCCAACCTTCCGCCCGACCATGATGCGGTTGTTATATCCTGCCGCTTTCAGTCTCTATTCATACAAACGCAAACCCACTGCTGCTAATTCCGGCTCAGCTCTTCGGCGATGATGGTGTTCATAGCTCTTTCCGCCTCTTGCAGAGCGCCTTCTATGCCGGTCTTCCCCTGCAGCGCCCCCAGCAGGATGTTGCCGCCCGCCGGCCAAAGCGTGGTCCACAGCTCATGCACGGCACCATATGTGGTCATAGGCGAATACATGATGCCGGCCATTTTGGCGGCCAACGGATGCTCGATCAAGGTGTTCATCTTCCTCAGCACCGATTTGCGCACCGGCAGGTAGGAAACCTGGGCGCGAATGTACCCTTCGCTGTTTTGCGGGCTGAGGAACGCTTCCAGAACCCGCCAGGCTTTATCCGGGTTTTTGCTGGTGGACAGTATATATAATACGCCGCAGTTGTAGCGGACTATATCCTGCCCCGGCTCTGGCCCGACCACACGGCGCGGCAAGAGGGAAGCGCTGTCCTCAGGATTGATCTCAATCAGATTATAGGTGGCATACCCGTTGATGGCCAACTTGCCGGAAACGCTGTTGGTCATGTTGGACACCGACTGGTAGTCGGGATTGCCGGCCGCCCACAGATCGCGGATATAGTTGGCGGCCCTTCTGCCACGATCATTGTATAAATCGGCTCGCGTGTCACCGTAATAGAGCAACCCTTTGCCCAGTTGTTCCATATTCATATGAAGGGTATAAATAGCCTCCGAAGCATGTTGCGGAGCGGCATAGCCATATCTGGCCACGGTGCGGTCGGCATTGTATACCGTCATCTTGCGGGCCGCGGCAATCAGTTCATCCCAACTGTTGGGTAAATCTACGCCGCCGGCATTCAAGACATCCATGTTGTAGAGGTCAAAAACTCCCCACATGGCAAACGGCATGGCGTGGATTTGTCCCTTGGCATCGCTGACGGACAAGAACAGATCGGAGATAAAATCGTCTTTATCGGGGCTGGCCTCTATGTAGCGGTTGAGAGGCAAGGTCATACCCTTGTTGATCCAGTCGGGTATCAAGTTACCCGATAAATAGGAGATATCAGGGCCGGTGCCACTGGCCGAAGCAATCAGCACTGTTTGCCGCACCGTGTTCCAGTCGACCATATCAAATTTCAGTTCAATATCAGGATTGTCTTCATTAAACGCTTTCTCGAACCCTTCGGCCCATTGGGAAACGGCTGATGATCCGGTGAAAAACCATACCGTGATCGGTACTTTCTCTGCGGCACGGACATTTGCAGCTGTCATCAAAAGCAACAAACCAACCAGCAAGACAAGGCGTTTCAACAAATATACTCCTTTCAGTCGCCATTTTTTCAACAGACTGCAACAACTCCGGCAGAGCCGGCATTATCAGACCGCTCTCACCCCCCTTTATCAGCTCTTACCCCTGCCCTATGAGATATACCTAAAATTGCTTCTTAATTTCAGGGCATTCTCCTGCCCACTGCTTTATTTTGCTAACGTACAAACAAAACAAAAACCCCTGGGGAACTCTCCCCAGGGGTTCAGCGCTGGAGCCCGCAACCAGAATTGAACTGGTGACCTCATCCTTACCATGGATGCGCTCTGCCTGCTGAGCTATGCGGGCCTGGTTGCGGGGGCCGGATTTGAACCGACAACCTTCGGGTTATGAGCCCGACGAGCTACCTGACTGCTCCACCCCGCGCTGTTGGTGGAGGGGGAAGGATTTGAACCTTCGAAGGCGTCCGCCAACAGATTTACAGTCTGCCCCAGTTGGCCACTTTGGTACCCCTCCACGATATGCAGTTGTCGCCGGCCGGCTCTATCTGCCCCGGCAGCCTTGGGAATTATGATTCCCAAAGACAAATGTCATTTTAGCATCAACTCCTGCCGGGTGTCAATGCCCTTTCGGCGGGATTCCCGATATTGTTCATTGGTGAAAACAGGACACATTTCCAGAACAATGAGAGGAATCAGGTATACGCCAACAACGCAAAGAGCGAATACAAGGCCTGGAACATCTCTACGGCGTCCCCGGCTTCATATGCAATGGTCAAGGGGTCCAGGCGCCGGGAACGCGGCAGCATGGCGGCGCTGTCGGCCGACTGCGGCATGGTGAACTTCACCTGCAGCTCAAGCGGCAAAGCCGGCCGATAGGGCGATATGGTCTGCCGGCGCCGTAAAGCCCGGGCGGCTCCCGCTCTGATCTCCGCCAGCACCTGCTGCCGGGGCAGGCTCATGGCGGCATACCTGCTCAAAGCCTGTTTCACCACCACGGTTTCTATGTCGCCCAGCTCGGCTTTAGCCTCCCGCACCAGGCAATCGTCACCGGTGACCAGCACCACAGGCACATGGAAATGCCCGGCCAGTGCGGCATTCATTCCCCATTCACCCACTTCCACCCCGTTGATCCACAGGCCGGCCAGGCGGCTAGTCCAGGTATGGGCCAGCACGCCGGGGGCACCGGCTTTGGCGTGGTAACCTATAAACATGGCCGCCGCGAATGAGGCGTCTATCCCCGCCATCATCGCCAAGGGTTTCAGGGGTCCCGAAACCAGGCGCGCCGCCGGATGGAGTTCGTCGTAAAGCAGATTGCACATGCCACCGTGGGCATCGTTGACCACGATTTCGTCGGCCCCGGCCTCCAGCGCTCCTTCTATGGCCGCATTGGTCTCGGCCATCAGCCATTTCCTGGCGGCGCCGTAATCCGCCTGACCGCTTTCGGTCTGCGGAAAGGTTACTATACCGGCAATACCTTCCATATCGACGGAGATATAGACCTTCACGCCACACCCTCCCTATGCCGCTCTGCTGCAACAATAATAAAGGGGCCTGCTTCCGACGGCAAGCCCCTAAACCGCTCCTCTTTGGAGCCAGCGGCGGGAATCGAACCCGCAACCTCCCGCTTACAAGGCGGGTGCTCTGCCAATTGAGCTACACTGGCCAAAACAGCAGTAAGAATTATATCATCCCGGCCGCTGATCCGGCAATAGCCAACCTGCGTTTACTTCATGATCAGGCCTGGCGAGCCATCTCGTTCTCCCGCTTGATCAGGTAACGCTCCAGCTTGCGTTTCACCCGCTGCAGGGCGTTGTCGATCGACTTCACGTGCCTGGCCAATTCCTCGGCGATCTCCTGGTAGGATTTGCCCTCCAGGTAAAACATGAGCACTTTCCATTCCAGCTCGCTTAAGAACTCGCTCATCTTGCCTTCAATATCGATAAACTCTTCCCGGCTGATCACCAGCTCTTCAGGATCGGTAACCTTGGTGCCGGAGATAACATCCATCAGGGTGCGATCGGATTCCTCATCATAGATCGGTTTATTTAAAGACACATATGAATTCAGCGGGATATGCTTCTGACGGGTGGCGGTTTTGATGGCGGTGATGATCTGCCTCGTGATACACAACTCGGCAAAAGCCCTGAAAGAGGCCAGCTTGTCCGCCCTGAAGTCGCGTATGGCTTTATATAATCCGATCATACCCTCCTGAATGATGTCTTCCCGGTCCGCTCCGATAAGAAAATAAGACCGTGCCTTGGCGCGCACAAAGTTCCGGTATTTGCTTATCAGATACTCCTGAGCAAGTTCGTCGTCTTCTCGAGCTAATGCCACTACATCCTCATCACCCAGGTTTTCGTAAGCGGCGTAGTAGCTGCGCTCTGCATAGACGCTCACTTGCATCGCCTCCAAAACATATTCTAGAATTACCGACGGGCCATCGACGAGATTATCGATTTATTGAGGAATAACCTCGATTTGCTTATGAAACGGTATGAGAGCCGCGCGAGGCTTAACAACCTGCAAAACTGGCTCTCCTGGCAAATCTACGGCAATTATACATCACCAAAAAGGGAGCGTCAAGAAACCACGCTGCTAGGAATGATGTATTTAAACTTTGATTTCCATCTAAATTGTTAGCCGGTGAGTATCGAATTCTGGGGATAAATAAAAAGTGCAGCCTGAGGGTATGGATTATTCCGGCATCTGATGTATAATCATCCATATCAACATCATGACCAAACTTTGGCGGGGGGCTTTTTTTATTTTTTCCCTGCCGAAAGGAGTTTACCAGTTGAAAAAAGATGTCATATCGCTACAGCATCTGCCGGCAGCCGACATCATCCACCTCATCAAGCAGGCTGTGGAGATGAAAAAGGAGCCGGATAAATATACCAATGCCCTCTCCGGGCGGGTGCTTTTGATGCTCTTTCAGAAGACTTCCACCCGCACCAGGCTCTCATTTGAGCTGGGCATCGGGCAGTTGGGCGGCCGGGCGGTGATGATGGATTGGCAGTCCTCCAATTTTGCCATTTCCCCCATCCGTTATGAAGCCAAATATGTCTCCAGGCATGTCGATCTGATCATGGCCCGTCTGATCAAGCATGAGCAGCTGCTGGAGCTCGCCGCCGGAGCCGACGTGCCCGTCATCAACGGCTGCTGCAACCGCTACCATCCCACCCAAGGGCTGGCCGACCTGCTTACCATATATGAAAAAACCGGCGACTTCAGCCGGGCGACGCTGGCATATATCGGCATACATAACAATGTGGCCAACAGCCTCGTAGCCGGGGCGCTGAAGACGGGGTTGCGCCTGATCCTCATCACCCCGGAGGTTAACCCCGGCTCCTGGGACGCCGATCTCATGGCGGCCGCGGCTCGGAGCGGGCTCATCGAGGTGACGGCCGACCTGCAAAAGGCGCGGGAAGCTGATTTCGTCTACACCGACACCTGGGTGGATATGGAAAACTTCCACAATCCGGCCTATGCCGAGGAAAAAGAGCGGCGGCTGAAGATGATGATGCCCTACCAGATGCGGGCAGAGATATTTGCCGGGCGGGAGCTGCCCTACATCATGCACGATATGCCCATCCACCCCGGGCTGGAGATTGAAGCCGGGCTGATTGAGGCGCCCACATCCGTCATCTATGAGCAGGCCGAAAACCGGCTGCATGTGGAGAAAAGCCTGATGCTCTACCTTTTGTCCTGAACCGTCGGGCTGCCGGCACTGCTTTTGAGCCGGCGCTGCCGCAGAGCTTCATATAAAAGCATGCCGCCGGCGACGGAGGCATTCAGGGAATTGATGCGCCCGGCCATGGGAATGCGCACCAGGTGATCGCAGGACTCGGCGGTGAGGCGGCCCAGCCCCTCCCCTTCCGCCCCGATCACGATGGCGGTAGGACCGGTAAGATCAACTTCCCAGGGCAGTTTATCCCCCGAGAGGTCGGCCCCGGTGAGCCACAGGCCGGCCTCTTTAAGTTTATGCATGGTCTGGACCAGGTTGTTCACTTTGGCCACGGGGACAAACTCCACCGCTCCGGCCGAAGTCTTAGCCACGATGCCGGTCAAACCCACCGAGCGGCGGGCCGGGATGATCACCCCGTGGGCGCCGACCCCTTCCACCGTGCGCAGCAGCGCGCCCAGATTATGCGGATCGTGCCAGTCGTCGCAGAGCACTAAAAGAGGCGCCTCTCCGGAAGCGGCGGCTTGAGCCAAAATGTCTTCCACTTCCGCATAGGCCTTGGCGGCGGTGAGGGCGATGATCCCCTGGTGCCGCCCGCCGGTCTGCGACTTTTTATCCAGCACCGAGCGCGGCAGCTCATCAACCCTGATACCCCGCTCTCTGGCCATGGCTATGATAGCGCCGAGCGGCCCGGGTCCCCCTTCAGCCGCAGCCACCAGGATGCGCTCAATCGGCCGCCCGGCCCGCAAAGCCTCCCGCACCGGATTGCGCCCTTCCAGCTGAAATCCCGCCGTTTCCTCCCGTTCTCTCGTCCCGGCCTCCCGGCTGCGGCGGTGCGCCGCCCTCTCCTTTTCCTTGCGCAAATCTTTTCCTACCTTTCATCCTCCGGCATATTGTAAGCCAGCTGCATAATCTCCAACAGGCGCTCCCGTCGCCCGGAGAGATAGAGAAAGCCGAGCAAGGCCTCAAAGGCCGTGCCGGCATGGTGATCGGCCACATCGGCGCCCCTGGGGACGGAAGTGCGGGCATTGCGGCCCCGACGGGCGATGTCCGCCTCTTCCGCCGTCAATTCACCCCGACAGCGCCTGAGCGCCTCCGCCTGGGCGGAAGCCCGCACCCGGGCCACTGCCTGCCGGTGCAGTCCGGCCTGGGAACACTCAGGGCCGGCAAGAAGGCGTCGCCTGACATACAGCTCAAATACGGCATCACCAATATAAGCCAAAGCCAGCGGAGAAAGGCGGGCCACTTTCTCCGGAGACATAGGTTCCAAAAAATCCCACATATTTACTTCATCATCCATTCAGGAGATCGTCCACCGCGTCCCCTCCGGAGTGTCTTCCAGCTTCACACCCAACCGGGCCAAGCCATCCCTGATGCGGTCGGCGGTGGTCCAGTCCTTTTTCTTTCTCGCTTCCGCCCGGAGCTCGACGAGCAACCTGAGCAGCCCTTCGGCCAAGGCATCATTGACCCCGCCCGGCTTGGCCGGAGCGAGCACTCCCAGGAGATCGCTCAGGACTTCCTTCAGAAATCCCAGGGCCGGCGCCAGGCCACGCTGCGGCCGGCCGTCCACTTTGATCGCCGGCAAGAGCTCGAAAAGAACCGCCATGGCTGCCGGCGTGTTGAAGTCGTTGGCCAGCGCTTCATCCAGGCGGCGGGCGGCGGCATACACGGCGCTCTCCAGTTCCGTTCCCTGGTTATTCTGCGCCGTTTCCATTCCCGCCCATACGGCAGCGAGCCCCGGCCAGTCAGGCTGCACGCCGGCCTCTTCCAGATCCCACACCGCCCGGTTCAGCCGGGTCCAGGCCTTATGCGCCGCTTCCAACCGCTCCTCTTCGAAATCGAGGACGGAGCGGTAATGGCTGCTTAGGATGAAATAGCGCCACAGCTCCGCCGGGTAACGCGCTAAAGCCTCGTCGATGGAGACGAAGTTTCCAAGCGACTTGGACATCTTCTCCCCATTGACGGTAACCAGGCCGTTGTGCAGAAAATAGCGGGCGAAGGGCGCCTTTCCGGTATATGCCTCGCTCTGAGCGATCTCGTTTTCGTGATGCGGAAACACCAAGTCCATCCCGCCGCCGTGGATATCGAAACCGTTGCCCAGGTATTTCAGGGCCATGGCCGAGCACTCGATGTGCCAGCCCGGACGCCCTTTGCCCCACGGGCTGTCCCAGGCCGGCTCACCCGGCTTGGCCGCTTTCCACAGGGCAAAATCCACCGGATGGCGTTTGTATTGCTCCTCATCGCCGGCACCGCTGCCTTGGCTCTCCAGTTCCTCGAGCTTCTGGTTGGACAACTTGCCGTATTCCGGAAATGCCGCCACCGAAAAGAAGACATGGCCTCCGGCCGGGTAGGCCGCTCCCCGCTCAATCAACCCGGCGATCATGTCGATTATCTCTTTGATGTGCGCCGACACCCGCGGGTATATATCGGCTCTCTCCACCCCGAGCCGGGTGATGTTCTGCAGATATTCCTGGCAATAGAAGTCGGCGAGCTCCAGGGGATCTTTCCCCTCGGCATTGGCCCGGGCGATGATTTTATCGTCAATGTCGGTAAAATTTTGCACCAAGCGCACCCGGTAGCCCTTCAGACGCAAATACCGGCGCAGGCAGTCGAAGACCACCGCCGGGCGGGCGTGCCCCAGATGGCTTTGATCATAGGTGGTCACCCCGCAGACATAGATGTCCACCGCCCCGGGCTCGCGGGGCACAAATGTCTCTTTGCGCCGGCTGAGAGTGTTATAAAGCTCGATTGGCGTCATGTATCTCACTCCTTTTCCGTTCTTCCAGGGAAGCCAGCTGCTTCTCCAGTTTATCGATGCGGGAAAGCAGATGGCGGATAATATTCTCCAGCGGGTCGGGCAGATCGGCGTGATCGAGATTAACCTCTTCTTCCTTGCGCACGCCGTTTTCCTTCACCACCCGCCCCGGCACACCGACGATGGTGGCGTGCGGCGGCACGCTTTTGACCACCACGGCGCCGGCGCCGATTCTCGCTCCGTCTCCCACCTTGAAAGACCCGAGCACCACGGCATCGGCACCGATCACCACCCGGTTGCCGATGGTCGGATGCCTTTTGCCCCGCTCCTTGCCGGTGCCGCCCAGGGTGACACCCTGATACATGGTGACGTCCTCGCCGATCTCGGCGGTTTCCCCGATCACTACACCCATGCCGTGATCGATGAAGAAACCGGCGCCGATGTGCGCCGCCGGATGAATCTCCACTCCGGTGAAAAAGCGGGACAGGTGGGACAGGAGCCTGGCGAGAAAACGGAGGCGGAGCCGCCAGAGCACGTGGGCCACCCGGTGCATAGCGATGGCATGAAAGCCGGGGTATAACAGAGCCGCTTCCAACAGGTTCCGGCAAGCCGGGTCTCTTTCTTTGACCGCCAGCAAATCCCTTTTCAGCTTTTGCCACATAGCCCTCACTCCCTTTCACCATTCGACCATATACCGATAATAAAAAACGCCTCTATGCATAGCACAGAGACGGCAGCATACGCTTCCGCGATTCCACTCTGATTGAGGTTCATAAACAAACCTCCACCTCGTCGGGTACGGCAAAAGATACCCTAGCACGTTAACGGGTGCACCCGGCTCAGCCTACCACCCGGCCGGCGACCGGCCGCCGGACTTCGGCCTGCAGCTCCGGGGGGCATTTCCTCCAAAGCGCCTGAAAACCGCTTCCAGCCGGCGACGGTTTCTCTCTGGCAGGCTGGCCTTTCAGAGTACTTCTCCCCATCATCGCTCTTGAGCCAATTATAGCATCACTCATCCGGGTGTCAAGCTAGAATGCCGCCATAATCGGGATATACGGCACGAGATGGTCGGCTTCAACCTCGCCGTCCTTCCCTGCCGGCTCAAACCAGCTGTAAGCAGCATTATTATGCTCCGGGCTGAAACCGGTGACTTCACCTTTATATATGAAGTTGACCTGCCTAACTCCCTCTTTTTCCAGCAAGAACAGTCTATAAGGCCTGGTGAGCTGCTGTGGCCGCCGAAGAGGCAGGGCTCCCCCTCCTTCCAGGACGACTTGTATGCCGGCGGCGGCCAGATGACGGGCCAAGGCGGCATCCGGCCACTCGCCCGGGGCAAGAAGTCCCCCCGGCAGGCGGAGGCTCTCCCGGTCCCCCCGGGAAGAGACAAGAAGATAACGGTGCCTTCCTCCCCGCTCTCCCCTCTCCCGGCACATAACCCAGGCCGCCCACCTCACTTCTGCGGCGGCAGGGACGGGAGCAGAAGTCGGAGCGGAAGCAACCATCACCGCCGGCAGGGCCAGCGCTTCCTCCCTTAGAACCAATTGCGCCCAAAGCTGCATCTCTTCGTCCAAATCCATGGCCGCCAAATCAGCCGGTCCATACCAACCCAGACCGAGCGATTCGGCATTGCCCCTCAGGGCCGGCGGCGCTTCGCTTCCGCGCCCCGCCCCCGGCGGCGCCTGAGGCACCAGGCGCAACAGGTAGACCAGATCAATATGCTGATGCCCCGGGGAAATCTCTTCCAGTTGCACGCCTCTGGGCCTCGCCAGGTGCGGCGGCAGTCCATTAGGCTCGATGCCGATCTTCAGCCCGGTCTCTTCCCATACCTCTCTGGCCGCGGCTTCGTCCGGTATTTCGCCCGGCTCGATGTGCCCGCCCGGTGGAAGCCACCTGTTGAGCTTCCGGTGCCGGAGGAGCAGTATCCGCCCCTGATGGACGATAAAGACCGCCACGGTCCATTCTCGGCGCCCGCTAGTGCCACTCATCATTTGTTCCGTCCTTTGCGGCGCCGGTCGCCCTTCCCGGTGTTGTTCCGGCGACGAGGAGGTGGTGCCGGAGCCTGCAGGGCGGCGCTTTGCAGGGTGCGCCGGCGCATCCACCAGGAAAAGGCCACGAAGAGAGGGGTCAATAGCTGCACCAGCGTGAAGCCGGCCATGCCCCACGGCTCATATATAAAGGCGGTGACATATAAAGGATTATCGCGGCAAGTCTCCTCTATCACGCCGCGCAGGATGCTGTAATAAAGAGCAAAAGACCAGAAAAGATAGCCGGCGGGCGGGCGACGGCGGGACTGGAGCACATAAATGATCAGCAACACCAGACCTATGGCCGACCCATATAGCTGAGCCGGATGCCGGAAACCGCCGGTGGTCATCCGCCCCATCACTTCCATATTGAGAATATTGGCCAGGCGCACCAGCATGATGCCCAAAGTGAAGCCGGGCACGGCCAGATCGGCCAACTCGTTGAAGGAGGCTTTTTTCTTCTTTATATAAAGGCCGCCGGCCAATACGCCGCCGATCACCGCCCCATGGAAGGAAAGGCCGCCCCAATCCGTCCGGATGACGGCCACGAGGTTCTGCGCATAGTGCTCCCAGTTGGTGGCCACATAGACGGCTCTGGCGCCGATCACCCCGCCCAGCACGGAGAGGAGCAATAGGTTATACAAAAAGTCTTCATCATAGCCGAGGCGCTTGCCGCGCCGCAAGAGATAGTAGCTCCCCAAGGCCACCGAGAGCGCCATCAGCACCCCATACCAGCGCACCTGCAATGGTCCGAGCTCAAAAACCACCGGGTCAAGTTGCAAAAAGCCGAAGGTCACCGGCCGTCCTCGCTTTCTCGTGCCAAATCACATCGGCCTCTCCGCTCACCGCGCCGTTAAACGTCCATGATAAATTCGCCTCTCCGGCAGCGACCCCTCCCCTGGCCTTCCATTCCCGGACGGCCTTTCTCCACCGGCTTCCTCCTGTCCTTCCCGAATAACCCTTGCACCGCCTTCCGGCAAGTGTTATGCTTTGGATGTAATGCAACAGGCACCTTCAGGGCAGGGTGAGCTCGAGCGAGCAATTCCCTACCGGTGGTGATGGGATTGACCCACAGCGGCAATTCACAAGCCCACGAGCTTCCGGCGCCGACAGCCAGCTTTGGCGATCTGGCTGTGCCATAAAGAAGCGGCGCCGGCGGCAGACTTGGTGAGAATCCAGGGCCGACGGTAAAGTCCGGATGGAAGAGGGGGTCCGGCACTAGTTTGCCCATTGTACCCGGAGGGTTGGCCTTCGGGTTGTTTTGTATCAGGAAGAGTGAGCTTACAGCCGGGAGAGTGCTTTATTTGAAAGAAGCGCACACAGATACCGGAACCGCAGCCACGGCTCGCCCGGACGACGAGAAGTGGATGCGGCGGGCTTTGGAGCTCGCCGGGCGGGCCAGGGGTCAGACTTCTCCCAACCCCATGGTCGGAGCCGTGGTGGTCAATAATGGCCGGATGGTGGGCGAGGGCTATCATCACAGGGCCGGGGAGTCGCATGCGGAAGTGCTGGCCCTGCAGATGGCCGGGGAAGCCGCCCGGGAGGCGGAGCTATATGTTACGCTTGAGCCTTGCGTGCACTATGGCCGCACACCGCCCTGTCTTGATGCCGTCTTGAGAGCCGGCGTCAGGAGAGTGGTGGTGGCGATGACCGATCCCGACCCCAGAGTGCAGGGCCGCGGCCTCGCCGGGCTGCGTCGGGCCGGCATCGCCGTTACCGAAGGGGTGATGGAGCGGGAAGCCCGGCGGCTGAATGCCGCTTATATCACCTACCAGACCAAGCTCCGGCCCCATGTCGTGTGGAAGGCCGCCCTCACCATGGACGGGAAGACTGCCACCAAAGCCGGCCTCTCCCGCTGGATCACCGGCGAGCCGGCCCGGGAGCTGGTGCATCAGATGCGCAGTGAAGCCGATGCCATCATGGTAGGTGCGGGAACGGTGCTGGCCGACAACCCCGAACTGACGGCCAGGCTGCCGGGGAAAAACGTGGCGGACATCAGGCAACCGGTGCGCATCATCATCGACAGCCACCTGCGCTCTCCGCTCTCCGCCAGATGCTTCTCTCCGGAACTCCCCGGCCGCACCATCATCGCCGCCGTCGAAGAAGCTCCTCCCGCCAAAGTGGCTGCTTTTGAAGAGCGGCACATCTCGGTTTGGCAGGGACCGGCCGACAAGAGCGGGCGGGTGGATTTAGCGCTCTTTTTGTCACACCTGGCACAACTGGAAATCACCAACATATTGCTGGAAGGCGGGGCCACTTTGGCCGGGAGCATGTTCGACAGACAGCTCATCGACGAATGTCGGCTCTTTTTTGCCCCCCTCTTTTTCGGCGGCGGTGGAGCCATCCCCGCCTTAGCCGGACTGGGAGTAGAGCAGCCTGCCGAGGCGCCCCGCCTCGTAGATCCGGAAAGCCGTTGGGTGGGCCGGGACCTGCTGATCAGCGGTTTGGTGGCCTATCAAAGCTTCCCTGCACAGCCCGGTGGTGAGAGCAACTCCGCCGATAGCCCCAATTGCAGCCGGTGTCAGGCACCGGAGGGAGGTGACTAGGCATGTTCACCGGTCTGATCGAGGAAGTGGGAACGGTCACCGCCATTTATAAGGAGAATCTTTCCGCCACTTTTACCATAAGGGCGGAAAAGATCGCCCCGGAAGTGAAAGTGGGCGACTCCATCAGCGTCAACGGCGTGTGCCTCACCGTGGTGACCAAAGCCCCGGCCGGTCAGCCCTGGTTTAAAGCTCTGGCGATGAGCGAAACCTTGAGCCGCTCCACGCTGGGCTCGTTCACCCCCGGGCGAAAGGTTAATCTGGAAAGAGCCCTCCGCCTGGACAGTCGGCTCGACGGGCATCTGGTGCTCGGCCATGTGGACGGGGTCGGCCAGGTGGTGGCCATAGAGGCGGAGGGAGCCGCCCGCCTGGTCACCGTGACAGCCTCGGCCTCGCTCATGGCAGGCATGGTGTTCAAAGGTTCGGTCGCCCTGGACGGCGTCAGCCTGACCATCGCCAGGCTCACCGGCAACAGCTTCAGCGTGGCCTTGATCCCGCACACCATGCAGGTAACCACTCTTGGGGCTCTCCGCCCCGGCGAGGCGGTCAATCTGGAAACCGACATCATTGGTAAATATGTGGCCGGTTACATGCAAAAAAGAAGCGAAAGCTCAGGTCTGACCATGGAGCTGCTGCAAAGAGAGGGTTTTGTGTGATGAATGATGCCCGCGCTATCCACGAAGGTTACAGCACTATCCCCGAAGCGATAGCCGCTGTCAAGGCCGGGGAAATGGTGATCGTGCAGGACGATCCCGACCGGGAAAATGAAGGCGACCTGGTGATGGCCGCCGAACTCTGCACTCCCGAACATGTCAACTTTATGGCTAAATATGGACGCGGCTTGATCTGCGTCCCCATGACCGCCGAGCGCCTGGCCGAGCTGAAAATCCCCTTGATGGTGGAGCACAACACCGAGTCCATGCGCACGGCCTTTACCGTATCGGTGGACCACCGCCTGGCACGCACAGGCATCTCCGCCTATGAACGGTGGATGACCATCAAGGCTCTGGCCGATCCCAAAACCACTCCCGACGATTTGGTGCGGCCGGGACACATCTTTCCCCTGCAAGCCCGTCCCGGCGGCGTGCTGCACAGAGCCGGGCAGACGGAGGCGGCCGTCGACCTGGCCCGCCTGGCCGGCCTGCAGCCGGTGGGCGTGATCTGCGAGATCATGAACGAGGACGGCACCATGGCCCGCACACCGGAGCTGATCAAGTTTGCCGCCAAACACGGGCTGAAAATGGTGACGGTGGCCGATCTGATCTCCTACCGGCGGCGAACCGAGAAGCTGGTGGAGCGGGCGGCCGAAGCCGATCTGCCCACCAAATGGGGCCATTTTCGCATCATCTGCTACCGGGACAAGATCTCCGGCCAGACACCGGTAGCCCTGGTGAAAGGCGAAGTGGCCGGGCAGAGCGGGGTGCTGGTGCGCATGCATTCCGGCTGCGTCACCGGCGACGTGCTGGGGAGCTTAAGATGCGACTGCGGCGAGCAGTTGGCGGCGGCCCTCAAACGCATCGGTGAAGCCGAAAGAGGGGTGCTGGTCTACCTGCCCGAGCATGAAGGCCGGGGTCTCGGCCTGATGAACAAGATCAAAGCTTATGCCCTGCAGGATCAGGGCCAGGATACCGTGGAGGCCAACATCTCGCTGGGCTTTCCGCCCGATCTGCGCGACTATGGCACCGGCGCTCAGATCCTGGTTGATCTCGGCCTGAGCAGCATTAAGCTTTTAACCAACAATCCCCGCAAAATTGCCGGTTTGGACGGCTATGGGTTGGTGATCGAGGAACGGCTGCCGCTGGAGATAGAAGCCAACCCCAACAACGTCAGATACCTGGCCACCAAGCGCGACAAGATGGGCCACCTTTTGCATGAACACATAATTAATGCCGCTTACCACAAACATTGAGGCATTTCGACCTTTCTCATCGAGGAGGATGACCATGAGCCGTACTTTTGAAGGACACCTGCAGGCCGGAGGCTTACGCTTCGGCATCGTCGTCGGCCGTTTCAACGAGTTTATCACCACCCGCCTTTTGGGCGGGGCCCTGGATTGCCTGGAGCGCCACGGCGCGGACACCCAAGCCGTGGATATCGCCTGGGTGCCGGGGGCTTTCGAGATTCCCCTGATCGCCAAGAAGATGGCCACAAGCGGCCGCTATGATGCCGTTATCTGCCTCGGCGCCGTCATCAGGGGCGCCACCCCGCATTTCGAATATGTGGCGGCCGAAGCCAGCAAAGGTGTGGCCAAGGTGGCTTTGGATACCGACCTGCCCGTCATCTTCGGGATCATCACGGCCGACACCATTGAACAGGCTGTGGAGCGGGCCGGCACCAAAGCCGGAAACAAGGGGTGGGATGCCGCCCTGGCCGCCATCGAGATGGCCAATTTGCTGAAAGCAATGGCTTAGGAAATCAGGCTTATTCTTTAACCGGAGCCGGGCTCACCGTAGCCACACTGAGGGCCGCTATACCCTCTCCCCGGCCGAGGAAACCCATCTTCTCATTGGTGGTGGCTTTGATATTCACCGCCTCCGGAGGTAGCCCGACGATGGTCGCAATGTTTTGCCGCATCTCGGGGATATAGGAGGCCAGGCGCGGCCTCTCGGCTATAATGGTGGCATCGACGCCGCGCCCCATGAGCCCCCGCCGCCGGATTATGTCCACCGTCTCCCGCAACAGCTCGAGGCTGGAAATACCTTTGTATTTCGCCTCGGTATCAGGAAAGTGGCGGCCGATATCCCCCAGGCCTGCCGCCCCCAAAAGGGCGTCGATGACGGCATGGAGGAGCACATCGGCATCGCTGTGGCCGGCAAGACCTCTCTCATAAGGAATCTGCACCCCGCCCAGCACCAGCCGGCGCTCCGGGACGAGCCGGTGTACATCATAACCCACGCCCATGCCGGGGCAGGAAGGCGGAGGGGAAGGCGGAGGGGGCGCCGGCTGAGACTCCGGCTGCCATGGCAGGTTCGCACATTCTTGCCGGGCGGAGAGCAAAGCCCGCGCCACCAGCAAATCGACCGGAGTAGTTATTTTGATATTCTCCGGATTACCTCTCACCACGCTCACCTCTTCTCCCAGCATCTCCACCAGCTGGCAGTCGTCGGTCACCGTTCGCCCGTCCCAGGCCTCATGAGCCCGCTCCAGGAGCCGACGGGGGAAGCCCTGAGGCGTCTGCACATGCCACAAGCTGCTCCGGTCGGGAGTGGCCACCACCTTTCCCTCCCGGCAGATCTTCACCGTCTCCTGGGCGGGCAGAGCGGCGCAGACCGCCCCGTGCCTCGCTTTCTCCATCACGGCCTCGATCACGGACCGCTCGACCAGGGGACGTACGGCATCATGAACCAGCACCACCGTCGCTTCAGGCGGGAGCGCCAGGAGCGCCGCCCGCACCGAAGCGCGGCGATCGGCACCGCCGGCCACGAGGTGCGCCTTGCCCGCCACTCCATGCTTCTCCAACAGCGCATAGGTATTTTGCTCTTCACCTGCCGGGACGGCGAGCACGATCCCCGCCACCTCCGGGTGCCGGTGAAAGAGCTCCACCGTCCACACCAGCATCGGCCGGCCCAGCAGATCCAGGTACTGCTTTCTCACCGCCGACTTCATGCGCTGACCTTCGCCGGCGGCAGGTATGATCACATAAACCATGATTCCGACCCCTATCTCCCTCAAAATAAAAGGACCGCCACGTCCTCACCGGAGCGGCGGTCCGACAGTGGCATATGGTGGATAATTTTATAAAGCCCTCTCCATCACCTTCGGCTTGGCAAAAATCATCCGGCCGGCGGCGGTCTGCAAGACGTTGGTCACCTGCACCCCCACCGACTCGCCGATATAGCGCCTGCCTCCGTCGATGACGATCATGGTGCCGTCATCCAGGTAGCCGACGCCCTGACCATGCTCCTTTCCGTCTTTTACCACCCGCACGGTCATCTCTTCGCCCGGAAGCACCACCGGCTTCACCGCATTGACCAGCTCGTTGATGTTCAGCACGGACACTCCCTGGAGCTCCGCCACTTTGTTGAGATTATAATCATTGGTGACCACCTTGCCCTCGAGCAGGCGGGCCAGCTTGACCAGCTTGGCATCCACTTCGGCGACCTCGTCGAAGTGGCGGTCGATGATCTGCACCGGTATCTTAAGATCCTTCTGGATGCGATTGAGGATATCCAGTCCCCTCCGCCCCCGGTTGCGCTTTAGAATGTCCCCGGAATCGGCAATATGCTGCAGCTCGGCCAGCACAAATCCCGGCACCACCAGCGGCCCCTCGAGGAAGCCCGCCTGCACGATATCTGCGATCCGCCCATCAATGATCACCGAGGTATCAAGGATTTTGGGGCAGTTATATTTTCCGGTGCGCCCGCTGCCGCGCTCCTTGCCCTGACGGTCTCCCGGACCGGCTTTGGCCCCCGGAGCGAAGATGTACAGCAAATCCTCTTTTTTACGCACCGCCACCGCCGCACCGATATAGCCCACAGTTAAAGTCACGGCGATGGGGAGGTAACCGCCTATTATAGGAATGTTCCGGGGGAGCGGCAAGGTGGCCAATATACCGATGATCATCCCGGCTATCAGGCCGACGGCACCGGCAGCAATATCCAGGGCAGGGATTCTCTGCAGGCTGGCGATGATCACCGCCGTCAGCTTGCGGAGGCCGGCCACCACATATTTGGTCGACAGCACAAAGACCAAAGCGCCAACCACCACAGCCGCAGCCATCACGACCAGCGGATGCAACCCCGAGACCGGAGGCCACACCGCCCCTTCCACAAGATACAGGGCTCCCCGGAAACCGATTAATCCACCACATAATGCCATAATCACCTGTAATATGCGCATATGTTTCACCTCCTTAAAGCGGCGATTTAATCACCTCGCATTTCCATAATATCCAGCTCGGCCGGTTCGGATTCATTATTATCGGTATATCCCTATGTCTGAATATAATGCGATTGACAGGCGACTGACGGCAGACGTGAAAGAACAGCGGAAAAACGGCACGGTCTTGGCAAACTATATTAATATATGCTGTCGATGATGGCTTGCACATGCTCTTCGGTAGTATTCTGGGCCAGCACCAATTCGCTTATGAGAATCTGTCGGGCATTTTCCAGCATCTTCCGCTCACCGGTCGACAGACCTTTCTCCTGATCACGCAGGGTAAGATTGCGCACCACTTCAGCCACTTCATATATATTGCCGCTTTTGATCTTCTCCAGGTTCGCCCTGTACCGGCGATTCCAGTTGGACGACATGCGGGTGCGCTCGCCCCGCAACACGGCAAGCACCTGCTCAACTTCACCGTCGCCGATGATCTGCCGCAGACCGATCTCCGCCACATTGGCCATGGGGATCATCACCTTCATGTCGCCGATGGGCATCCTCATGATGTAATAGCGATGTTTTTCCCCAAGTATCTCTCTTTCTTCAATGGCCTCGATGGTCCCGGCGCCATGCATCGGATATACCACTTTGTCTCCGACGGCAAAAGTCAATCTAGGTGGCCCTCCGTTCATTTACCAGGTCTTATTTTAACTAATCATAACATTTTCAACCAAAAATGTCAATCGGCGGTGCGCCGGCGCCGCCTATATCTGCCGTTCCAGCAGCACCTGCTCCCGCAGGCGCCGCAAACCGTCTTTGATGTTCCTCGCTCTTATCTCACCAATCCCTTCCACACTGTCCAGCTCGTCGATGGAGGCCTCCAGGATCTCCGGCAAGGTGCGGAATTTGGCCACCAGGTTGTCGATCACGTTGGCCGGCAGGCGAGGTATCTTGTGGAGCAGCCGGTAGCCTCGCGGGGTGACGGGCGTATCCAGGTTACCGGCGTTGGCGCCATAGCCGATGGCGCGGGCGATCAGCGACAGGTCCAGCAGATCTTCATTGCTCCACTGCTCCAGCATGGCGGCGATCTCCTCGGCCTTGTGGTTGGGGTCGAGGCTATAGTCGCGGATGGCTAATATCCCTTCATCGGCCACATCCACCATCAACTCGCTGAGCTGCATGCTCACCAGCCGGCCTTCCGAGCCGAGTTCCACCACGTAGCGTTCCACCTCGCGGGCGATGCGGTTGACCAGCTGCGCCCGCTGAATGCAGGTGACGGCATCCTGGAGGGTGGCGACATCCTCAAACTCCAGCACGGACAAGTTGTGCAACACCTGCTCCAAAACGGTTTTATACCTCTCCAAAGTGGCCAGCGCCTGGTTGGCCTTGGCCAGCACGGTGCCCACGTCGCGCATTACATAGCGCAGCGGCCCCCGGTAGATGGTGATCACGTTGCGCCGCTGCGAGATGGAGATGACCAGCTCGCCGGTTTGCCTGGCCACTCGCTCAGCCGTGCGGTGCCGGATCCCGGTTTCCTGGGCGGGAATGGCCGGGTTGGGGGTGAGGTGAGCGTTGGCATATAAGATGCGCTTGGCATCGCCGGTGAGAATGATGGCGCCATCCATCTTGGCCAGCTCATACAAGGCGGAAGCAGTAGTCTCGGCCTCGATTTTGAATCCGCCGTTCACCAGCGGCATCACCAGTTCGCTGTCGCCGACCACGATCAGGGCCCCGGTGCGGGCGCGCAGGATGTTTTCCAAGCCTTCGTGCAGGACGGTACCGGGGGCCAGCATGCGCAAAGTGCGCAGCAACAGATCATCGGCGCCTTTCTCGGTGTCTCTCACCTTTCACCCGCCTTTTTCCTGCCGTCGCTCCCACCGGCCGGCAGGGAGAGGGCACACCCTCCGGTCGCCCTCTCCCTGCAGCTTGTTATCGCCGCTCCGTCGTTAATTATTATTTATGCGCCGGTGTCGGACTACTCGCTTTGCGGAAGACGATCTCCCCGTTTTCCGCATCCACCACCACGTCGTCGCCTTCCTCAAACGTCCCTTTCAGCATCTCCTCGGAGAAGGGGTTCTCCACCAAGCGCTGGATGGCCCGGCGCAAGGGTCTGGCGCCATAATCGGGATCGAAGCCCTTCTCGGCCAGCAAAGCCTTGGCCTCCTCGGTGAACTGCAGGCGCACGTTCCGGCTCTGGAGCTGAGTCTGCACCTGTTTCACCATGATCTCCACCACCTGCTTCAACTGCTCCTTGCTGAGAGCGTGGAAAACGATCACCTCATCGATGCGGTTCAGGAATTCGGGCCTGAAGGTGCGCTTCAGTTCGTCCATCACCTTGGCCTTCATGGATTCGTAGGAGGCGTTGTCGTCCGTGGCCACATTAAAACCGATAGTCGTCTCCCTCTGGATCTCATGGGCACCGACATTGGAGGTCATGATCAGCACCGTGTTGCGGAAATCGACGGTACGCCCCTTGGCGTCGGTCAGCCGCCCGTTCTCCAGCACCTGCAGGAGGATGTTGAACACCTCGGGATGCGCCTTCTCTATCTCGTCGAGGAGGATCACCGAATACGGCCGGCGCCTGACCTTGTCGGTCAGCTGCCCGCCCTCATCGTAGCCAATATAGCCCGGAGGGGCGCCTACCAGCCTGGATACGGTGTGTCTCTCCATATATTCCGACATGTCGAGCAGGATCATGGCATCCTCGTCGCCGAAGAGCGCCTCGGCCAAAGCCCTGGCCAGCTCGGTTTTGCCCACCCCGGTGGGCCCGAGGAAGATGAAGGAGCCTACCGGGCGCTTGGGATCTTTCAGGCCCGCCCTGGCCCTTCTCACGGCCCGCGCCACGGCGTTGATGGCCTCATCCTGTCCTACCACCCGGTGATGCAGGATCGCCTCAAGCTGCAAAAGCCGCTCGCTTTCCTCCTGCGCCAGCTTGGCCACAGGGATGCCGGTCCAACTGCTCACCACGGCGGCGATGTCCTCTTCGGTGACCGTGCCCTCGGTGCGATGCCGCTGCTTTTTCCACTCCGACAGCTTCCGCTCGAACTCGTTGACCATCTTTTGTTCCTTGTCCCGCAGGTCGGCCGCTTTCTCAAACTCCTCGTTCTTGATGGCCGAGCCCTTCTCCATGCGGATCTCCTCGATCTGCTTCTCCAGATCTTTGAGCTCGGGCGGGGTGACCAAAATGGAGAGCCTCACTTTGGACGCTGCCTCGTCCACCAGGTCGATGGCCTTATCCGGGAGGAAGCGGTCCGAGACATAGCGGTCGGAGAGGCGGGCGGCGGCCCGCAGCGCTTCATCGCTGATCTTCACCCGGTGATGGGCTTCATAACGATCGCGCAGCACTTCGAGGATCTTGATGGTCTCGTCGACCGTCGGCTCTTCCACCTGGATAGGCTGGAACCGTCTCTCCAGCGCCGCGTCCTTCTCTACATGCTTCCTATATTCATCAATGGTGGTGGCACCGATGGCCTGCAGCTCGCCGCGGGAGAGAGCCGGCTTCAGGATGTTGGAGGCATCGATGGCGCCTTCAGCGGCGCCGGCGCCGATGATGGTATGCATCTCGTCGACAAAGAGGATGATATCCCCGGAATTGCGGATCTCATCCATCACCTTTTTCAGGCGCTCCTCAAATTCGCCGCGGAACTTGGAGCCCGCCACCAGAGAGCCCAGATCCAGGCTGACCACCCTTTTGTCCGCCAGGGTCTCCGGGACATTGCCGCTCACTATCATCTGGGCCAAGCCTTCCACGATAGCCGTTTTCCCCACGCCGGGGTCCCCGATGAGCACCGGGTTGTTTTTCGTCCGGCGGGAGAGAACCTGGATCACCCGCTGGATCTCCTTCTCCCGGCCGACCACCGGATCGAGTTTTCCTTCCCGGGCGAGTTCGGTGAGGTCGCGGCCGAACTGGTCCAGGGTGGGAGTTTTTCTACCACGGGCTTCGCGCTTGGCCGCCCCTGTGCCGGGGTGCTCAAAGAGCTCCACCACCTGCTTGCGCAGGCGTTCCAGATCGATGCCCAGATTTTTCAGGACCTGAGCAGCCACCCCTTCGCCCTCACGCACCAGGCCGAGAAGCAGGTGCTCGGTGCCGAGCCAGGGATGATTCAGGAGCCTCGCCTCTTCAAAGGCCAGCTCGATCACCCGCTTGGCCCTGGGAGTAAACTGCAACTGTCCCTGGGGGCCGTCGCCCCGACCGATGATCTTCTCCACTTCGGATCGCACTTTATCTAAACTGACGCCCATAGCCTGCAGGGCTTTGGCGGCAATCCCTTCCCCTTCAGCCGTCAAGCCGAGCAGGATAGCTTCGGTACCGACATAGTTGTGGCCAAGCCGGCGGGCCTCTTCCTGGGCAAGCACCATCACTTTTTGCGCTCTCTCGGTAAACCTGCTATGCATTGATGATCACTCCTTGCTGTTTATTATTTCCATTTATCTAATACCGACCCATCACTTTGCCGGATGCGGCTTCATGCGCTCCCTGATCAAGGTAGCCCGCATGATGTCCCGCTCAGGGGCCTCCATCTCGTGCCCCATCAATTTCTGCAGATGGGCCGGCCTGATCATCACCAGGAGTTCCTGGAGAATGCGGGGCTCCAGTCCACTGATCAGCTTCATGTCGATGCCCAGGCGCACATCGGAGATGAGTTGCATGGCCTCCTGGGAGGACATGATCCTGGCATTGGTCAAAAGCCCCAGCGAACGGAAGATCTTATCCTCCAGCCGCACCTTGTTCTGCTGCAGGATGCGCCGGCGGGCCTGCCTTTCCTGATCGATGATCTGCCTGGTGATGCTGAGCAGGTGCTGTATGATTTCATCCTCGGTACGGCCCAAGGTGACCTGATTGGATATCTGGAAGATATTGCCCAGCACCTCGGTGCCTTCACCATATATACCCCTGACTACCAGGCCGACCTGAGCGACGGCGTTGATCAACCGCTTCATCTGGTCCGCCATGGTCAGGGCCGGCAGGTGGATCATGATCGAAGCCCGCATCCCGGTGCCGACATTGGTGGGACAAGCCGTCAGATAACCGATATCCGGAGAGACGGCATAGGGCAAGAGGCTGGCGAACCCTTCATCGATCCGGCTGCACAGCCGCCAGGCCTCCTCCGGCTGCAGCCCCGGATAAAGCGCCTGGAAGCGCAGGTGATCCTCTTCGTTCACCATGATGCTGAGCGCCTCGTCGTCCCGCACCACCACCGCTTTATATTTCACATCCTTGGTATGCTGCGGACTGATCAAATGCTTTTCCACCAAAAGCTGCCGCTCCAGGACGGGTAACTCCACCAGACGGATGTAATCGGCCCCGGCCAAAAGGGGCTGGCGGGCCGCCGCCTCCTTAGTCTTCTCCACCACGGTCTTTAATTGTTCTTCCCCGGCCACGCCCGGAAAAGGTATGCCCTCCAGGTTGCGGGCCAGGCGGACGCGGCTCGATATGACGATGTCCGACTCAGGACCTGTGCCTTTCATCCATTCGCTCAACGTTTTGCTCATAATCTCACGCAAGGACATATCCCGACCTCCTCATCCACCTCGCCATGTCCCGCCGGCCGGGCCGACGGCCCGATCCGGTCGTCACTGCTTTTTAGCTCCGGCTTCCGCCTCCAGCGCCTTGATCTGATCCCTGATTTCGGCCGCTCTTTCATAGGCTTCCTGGGCGATGGCCTCCCGCAATTTTTGCCGCAGGTCTTCCAGCCGGCGGGAAAGCCCGGCAGCGGCCAACTCCCCGGGAAGATGCCCGGTGTGCTTGGTGCTGCCGTGGATGCGGCGGATTATCGGCAACAGCTGTGCGGCAAAGGTTTTGTAGCACTCTCCACAGCCCAACTGCCCCAAACGTCTGAAATCGGAAAAAGTCAAACCGCAATTGGGACAATGCTGCTTAACCTTCACCTGCGGCATGGGACTTCCCGTCAGGAGCCCGCCCGGCTCGAACAAACCGGCTAAAATATCGTGGAAAGTGAACAGCGGCTCATGAAGAAAATTCAGCTCGCTCTGGCTTTTGGCACATTCCTCGCAGAGGTGGATCTCCGTCTTTTTATTATTCTCCATCAGCTTGAATATGATCGTCGCCGGCCGTTGCCCGCATTTATCGCACATCAACCCTATTATCCTCCTATCTCCTCAGTCATTGCTGTTTTGCAGGTACAGGACCAGGAGCATGCCCTTGAGCACGCTGGCTCTTATCCTATCGGCCCATGGAGGTCGGTAGGCACCGGTTTCCGCTTCGATAAATCTTCTGATCTGCTCGGCCTTGGTCGCGTCCAAAAGGCGGGCGTTGACCAAGCGATGCAGCAGGTCCTCGGCTGCATGGCGGGCGATCCTGTCGCCGATGGCTTCATATAGCCGCAGCAGCTCGTCGTCTTTTACCTGCTGCCAGATGTTGATGATGCGTATATACCCGCCGCCCCCCCGCCGGCTCTCCACCACATAACCGCGTTCCGGCGTGAAGCGGGTTTCCAGCACATAGTTGATCTGGGAGGGCACGCACGAAAAATTCATCGCCAATTCGCAACGGCGCACCTCCACATACCCTTCATTGGACTCCAAAAGCAGCCGCTTCAGGTATGCTTCTATCACATCCGCCAAAGTAGCCATCTTTTCTCTCCCGTATCTTTCCCTCCGTTTTTGTCCGCTCGTCTGCCTGGTGAGTGCTGCCGGCTTTTCTGCATTAGCAGCTTTACTGACCTTACCTGACCTTTCTTTGATCATTATAACACCCATGAGGTGGCGGATGACAATAAATTTTTGTTACAGAGCGGTGAAAAATCTCATCATCACGCCCTCCGCCTGTCCCTCCCGGTTCTATTTTCACCTGCTCCGGCTATAAGATGCTCATAAACGGAGGCTTTTTTCCATGCCGGCTTCCCCCACCCAGCCTTGGTCGATATACCTACCGAAGCGCCTGTGGCCGGCCTTGGCGGCGCTACTTCTTGCGGCCTTCATCTTCACCACCTGGTGCGGCATTGCCCTCGCTCCCCAGCTGCACCAGCCGCTCGGCTTGATGAGCCAAGTGCGCATCGTCGTCGATCCGGGTCATGGCGGGGTGGACGGTGGGTGCAGCTGGAACGGCATCCTGGAAAAAGATCTGAACCTGGCGCTGGGTCTGGCCCTCGCTGAAGAGCTGAAACAGTATAAAGCGCAGGTGAAACTGACCAGGACCACTGACGAAGCGCTGGTGCCCTGGGGCGCGGGCGGCGGCTCGCGCCATAAAAGAGATCTGGCGGCCCGCCTGGACATCGCCCGCCGTTATGAGGCCCAACTTTATATCGCCCTGCATGTCAACAGCGGTCCCTCTCACCTGGGCGGCAGCCTCACTTTCTACCGCCAGGACAACGAGGAGAGCCGAAAGCTGGCGGCGGCGGTGCAGGAGCGACTGTCAAAACTGGTGCCCGGCAACCAGAACGGCATCCTGCCGGCCCGCTATATGGTGCTGACCGGCCTGGATATTCCCTCCATCCTGATCGAAACCGGCTTTCTCACCAACGAGGTCGACCGCCGTTTTCTGACCGGAGCGGAGGCTCCGAGCCTTTTGGCAGCGGGCATTGCCGCCGGCGTAGCGGCTTATCTGAAGGGCGAAGTGCCGTCCTCACCGACCCTCTCCTCATACCAGCCTCCATGTGATGGCGATATTACCAGCGATCTACACAAGGACATAGCCTGTTATTAGCAGAAGTGCCGCAGGAGCGAAAGATTGGGGACATATATAGGGGATATAATTTAATGAAAAACAAACGTTTAGCCGACCGCCGCACCGAGGATCAACACTTGCGGCAGCTCTTTCCGGACAACCCGCACCTGCAGAAGCTCCTTGCCAAGTGCACAGCCATGCAGGTCTCTCTCTCCCGGAGCCTGGTGCCGGAACAGTGGCTTTATCACCCCGGCCGGCGCACCATCATGGTCTGGGAGCCCGATCTGACTGAGCAGTCCCTCTCCTTTTTGGTGGTGATCTTAGCCCACGAACTGGGCCATGCGGCAGATTTCGACGCCCATCCCAACAAGAGGCGGATGATCAAGCACCTGCACTGGGCGAGTGCCCCTCCTTCTCTGGAAAAAGCCGCCTTTGTCAGAGGCTTCCGCCTCCTGATGGAACTCTCCATCCCCGTCAGCCTGGATGATTATATCATGATGATCGAGCCGCCCATGGCGGAAAAAGTGCGCGCCGAGATTGAGGAGAATCTCCTCTGCTGCCTGCTCCGGCCGGCGGCAGGACTGGGCAAAAATGCCTAGCGAAAACGTCTAAAACCCCGCCGCCCACTCCCCCTATTCCTTAATACCGGCCTCCTGAACTCAGCCTTCCTCGCCGGCCTCGAGCACGACAGGTATGCGCTGCAAGAGGTCGTTGATCACACTTTGCCCGGTCCGGCCACGCAGCTGACTCTCCGGCCGGATGATGAGGCGGTGAGCCAAGGTGGGCCCGGCCATCGCTTTCACATCGTCGGGCAGGACATAATCCCGGCCTTCCAGCGCGGCCAGCGCCTGGGCGGTGCGGTATAGGGAAATGGAGCCCCGCGGGCTCGCCCCCAGGGAGACATCCGGATGGGTGCGGGTGCTCCTCACCAGTTTCACCAGGTATTCCCGCACGCTGTCTTCCACATAGACCTCCCTGACCAGCGTTTGCACCGTCAGAAGCTCTTCCCGGCCGACCACCTGTTTGATGTCGTGAATGGGATGCCGGCGCTGTTGCCGGATCACGATCTCTTCCTCATCCTGCTCGCCGGGATAGCCGATGGACAGCCGGACGAGAAACCGATCGATCTGCGCCTCCGGAAGTGGAAAGGTGCCTTCATATTCAACCGGGTTTTGCGTAGCCAAAACCAAGAAAGGCCGCGGCAGCTCCCGGCTGACGCCGTCCACCGTGAGCTGGCGCTCCTCCATGCATTCCAGCAAAGCCGACTGGGTCCTGGGCGTGGCCCGGTTGATCTCATCGGCCAGGAGAATGTTGGTGACTACCGGTCCGGGCCGGAAGGTAAACTCTTGGTTTTTTTGATTATAAACATTCACCCCGGTCACATCCGAAGGCAGGAGGTCGGGGGTGAACTGGATGCGGTTGAAGCTGCAACCGAGGGAAGCGGCGAGCGCCCGGGCCATCATGGTTTTTCCCACCCCCGGCACATCCTCGGCCAGGATGTGGCCTTCGCACAGAAGCGCCACCACCGCCAGCCTGATTACCTCGTCTTTTCCCACAATCACCTTGCCGACATTATCTACCAGCTTCCGCCCCACCTCTTGGACCGGGGTGACATCTATGCTCTGTGCTGCGGAGCGGCTTTCCCTGCGCATGCCGATTCTCCTTACCGGCGGCATGCCGGCGCCGGTATGCCGCCATTTATAATGTATTTACTGTATTTATTGATACCAGGCTTTACTTCCCTCTTCTTCAGGCAGACTCCTGCAGGTGCCACCCTTACCTGCTTTCTTTTTATCCGGGATGCCCATTTATATGCAGGTGAGAAACAACCTCAGCCGAATGGAATGAAAATGGAAAGAAGATTATCACAGGTAATGGTGAGGTGATGTGCTTGAATAGCTCTGTTGCAGATCTGTTGGCCGAACTCACCGGCGTATCCGGGCCGCCCGGAGGAGAGGCGGCCGCAGCCGCCCTGGTCCGGCGCCTGTGGTCGCCCCTTTGCGACGAGGTGCAAATCGACTCCCTGGGCAACGTGCTGGTGCTGAAAAAAGCTACCCGGACAAACGCTTCTCCCGGCCCAGAGAAGGCCCCTGTCCTCATGCTGGCCGCACATCTTGATGAGGTGGCCATGATGGTCCTGAAGGTGGAAAAAGGTGGTTTCCTGCGGGTCACGCCGGTCGGGGGCATGGACCCCAGGATGGTCACCGGCCTTGAGGTGACGGTCTACGGCTCCGGAGGAAAAGCATTCCCCGGCATTGTGGCTTCCACCCCTCCCCACCTGACCTCCCCCGAGGAGCGGGGCAAGGTGCCCAAGTGGCCCGATCTCTGCGTCGATATCGGTTATAGCGAAGAGGAGGCCCGCCGCCTGATCTCCCCCGGCGACCGGGTGGTGATCGCTGCTCCTTTTGTGCGCCTTTTGGATGAGCGGGTGGCCGGGAAAGCCATGGACAATCGCGCCGGCGTGGCGGCTCTCACCGTCACACTGCAACGCTTGAGTCGTCTCTCCCATGCCGTCGATCTCTGCTTTGTGGCCACCACTGGGGAAGAGATCGGTCAGAAGGGGGCGACCACCGGCACCTATCATGTCGCCCCCCAGGCCGGCATCGCCGTCGATGTCGGCTTCGGCGCCATGCCCGGCCTCCCTGAGCATGATACGCTGGAGTTGGGCGGCGGCCCGGCTTTGACCATAGGAGCCAACGTGCATCCCGGATTGCGGCGGCGCCTGGTCCAGGTGGCCAAAAAGGAAAGGGTACCGGTGCAGACCGAAGTGCTGCCCGGCTCCTCAGGCACCGACGCCTGGGTGATGCAGGTATCGAGGAGCGGGGTGCCGACGGCCATCGTTTCCATCCCGCTGCGCTACATGCACAGCCCGGTGGAGACGCTGGATGTGAAAGACATCGAAAATACCGCCCGGTTGTTGGCCGCCGCTGCGGCCGACCTGGAGCCGGAAGAGGTTTGGGGGTGGCAGCATGAGTATGACTGCGACATTAAGCCTGAGTGAGCTCACGGAAACCTGCGGCGTCTCCGGCGATGAATCCCGTGTGCGCCGGCTCATCAGCCGGGCGATCGCCCCGCTTTGCGATGAGCTTTTCACCGACAGCATGGGCAACCTGATTGCCGTAAAAGGCAAGGATAAGCCGGGGCCGCGCCTCTTGCTGGCGGCGCATATGGATGAAGTCGGTTTCATCATCTCCGGCTATCACTCAAGCGGCCTCCTTTATTTCAAGAAGGTGGGCAGCATCGACGACAGCGTCCTCTTAGGCAAGCATGTGTGGGTCGGCCCCCGCCGCCTCCCGGGCGTGATCGGCGGTAAGCCCATACACCTCCTGAAAAAAGAGTCCGAACGCCAACGCCAGCCGGAAGCCGACGAGCTTTATATCGACATCGGCGCCAAAGACAAAGCCGCCGCCTCCCAGGCTGTGGAACTGGGGGAATATGCCACCTTCGCCACCAGGTTCTCCGAATTCGGCCCTGGGTTGATCAAAGGGAAGGCTCTGGACGACCGGGTCGGCTGCCGCCTCCTCGTGGACCTGTTGGAGTGCGATTTTCCCTTCCCTCTATATGCCGCCTTTACCGTGCAGGAGGAGGTCGGCTTGCGCGGGGCGCAGATCGTGGCGCACCGTGTGCAACCTGATGTGGCACTAGTGCTGGAAGGCACCACCTCTGCGGAAAAACCGGACGGCAAAGAGCACGTCGTTTCCACCCGCCTCGGCCGCGGGCCGGCCATCAGCTTCATGGACAGGAGCACCATCGGCAGCCGTCCGCTCATCCGGCACCTGATCGCCACGGCGGAGAAATATCACATTCCCTACCAGATAAAGGAAGTGGTGGCCGGCGGCACCGATGCCGGGTCCATCCATCTCTCCCGGGCCGGCGTGCACACCGCCGTCGTCTCCATACCGTGCCGTTACATCCACGCTCCGGCCGCAGTGGCCAGCCGGGCCGACATAGCCCATGGCCGGGAACTCTTGGCGAAGGCCTTGGGAGAGTTGCCTTTAGTTGTCAGCGAAGGAGGAGATCCGATATGGTCGAACTGATCGCCCGTCTCAGTGAAGCCTATGGTCCACCCGGCGCGGAGCGGGTGGTAAGAAGCATAGTCGAAGAGGAAAGTCGCCCTTATGCCGACGAGATAAGAACCGACGTCCTCGGCAATCTGCTGGTCCGCAAAGGCTCGCCGGAGGGACCGCGGATCATGATCTCGGCCCACATCGACGAGATCGGCCTGGTGGTCACCTATGTGGACGAGAAAGGTTTCCTGCGCTTTCACCCGGCCGGCGGCATCTCGCCCCATGTGCTCTTGGGACAGAGAGTACGTTTTGAAAGCGGCCTGGTCGGGGCGATCGGCTGCGAGCCGGTGGACGACATCAAAAATGTCAAGATGGAAGTGTTGTATATTGACATCGGGTCCCACAACCGGGAAGAGGCACTGGCGCAGGTGCAACCCGGCGACATGTGCTGCTGGCACCGCCGGCTGGACCAGGTGGGACGCCGGGTGATCGGCAAAGCGCTGGACGACCGCATCGGCTGTGCCGCCCTGCTCGCCGCCCTGCGCCGGCTGGACGGCAAGAACATACCCAACAATGTCTTCTTCGTCTTCTCCGTGCAGGAGGAGGTGGGCCTGCGCGGGGCCAGGACCGCCGCCTATGGCATCAAGCCCGCCCTCGGCTTGTCTGTGGATGTCACCGGTGCCGGCGACACCCCCGCCGCCAAGCCGCTGCCGATGGAGCTGGGCAAGGGCGCCGCCATCAAGGTGAAGGATTCCAGCCTCGTCTGTCATCCGGGCGTCTGCCGCTACCTGGTCGAGCTGGCCAAAAAGCATAATATTGCGTACCAGATGGAAGTGCTGCCGGCCGGAGGCACCGATGCGGCAGCCATCCAGCTATCGGAAGCCGGGGTAGCCACAGGCGGGTTATCCATCCCCACCAGATATGTCCACACCCCGGCCGAGATGGCCGACCTGGATGATGTGGAAGCGGTGGTGGCGCTCCTGGTGGAACTGGTATCCGCCCCGCTGGATCTGTCTTATATCAATTCTCTATAGCCTCAGCCGGCGGCGCCGGCCACCAGGGCGGTCAGCTCCTCCAGCACATCGAGTTCGTCCAAAAGCTGGAGGATGGTATAACGGCCGAGCCTAATCTCCATGGCCACCTGGAGGCCGGCACTCACCCACTCCGGCGGCAGGCCCAAAGCGGCCGGGGTATCCGGCGCACCACCTTCTCTCAAAAGTTGCCGCAACCCTGTCGGCTCCGGCAGGGTGGCGGCCGCTTCTTTCCTGAGCCCGGCGAAGGAGGCAGCCAACCGGCTGAGGCGCCGGTCGACGGCGGCGGCATCCGGCCGGAGCGGCCGGTTCTCCTCCAGGAACTGGGCGGCGAGCGGTCCCAGGTATTTCCTGATCCGCCCGGCATTTCGTTCCCCGCCGTGCTGTGCCCCGGAGCCAAGAGTTTGCCGCCGGCGCTCGATCAGGGCCGTCACCTCGACCTCCGGCATGGCCAGGAGGCGATGGTGTAAGCCGGCGGAGAGCGGAGTGGCCACCCCCACCTCGGCACCGTGCAGGCGCACCTTCTCCCGGCTCCAGAGAGATCTCATCTCCCAATAATGTGCCAGATGATGCTCGGAACCGGAGGCGGGCCGCGAGTCGCCGGCCATCTCGATGGCCAACCCCGTAAGCAGGAGGGCGGCCAGCAATTCCGCACAGGCCTCAGGTTCCCTATTGGCCAGAGCGGCGCGCCGGGCGACGATGGTGCTCACCGTCTCCCGCACCAACTCCACGATGGCCGGGCAATACCACTCCCCGAGCAGGACATGGGCCAGCCGCCAGTCGGCAAGGGCAGTGTATTTGCCGATTATATCCCCATAGCCGGCGGCGATCATCTCGGCCGGAGCGGCGGCCAGCACCTTGGTGTCGGCGAATATGGCCTCAGGCATGACGGTGGGAATGGTCTTTTTCGCCCCGTTGATGATCAGGGGGCTGACCGAAGAGGCAAAACCGTCCACCGACGGGGCAGTGGGCATGCCGATGAAGGGCACCTGCATCCTGTGGGCCACATACCTGGTCAGGTCATGGATGGTACCTGAACCCACAGCAATCAGGTGAGCGCAGCCGGCGGCTTGTTGCATGAGGGTCTCCACAGCCCTCTCATCAGGCACCAAAGGCACCGGGTAAACCAGCTTTCTGGCCAGGCGCCCGCCCATGGCAGCCGCTACCTCTCGGCCATAAGCCTCATAGGTGTTTTCATCGGCCACCAGGATAAAGTTCCTCTGCCGGCGGCGGTCCACGTAGTCGATCATGCGCTCGCAGGCATCGGCGCCCACCGCGGCGGCCCGGAGGGATACCGGATGGCGCCGGCCGCAGAGGCATTCCTCCGCCGGCTGCGTCAGAATCTCCTGTAACTTTTGTACCGGTATGATGCTCGTCATCCCCTTTCGTCGGCCTCACTGCCACGCCACGCCATTTTCCATTAGAAGGCGCTTGAAGGCTTGAGCGGCTTTCCTGAAGAGTTCCGGCTTGCTGAGCCCGGCCAGATCACCTTCCGCCTTGAGATGAGGCTCAATGGAAAAGAAGCCCGAGAATCCGGAGTCGCGCAGGGCGGCAATGGTGCGGCTCACTTCCCCGTCGCCCAGACCGGCCGGGGTAACCCGCCCGCTCTCTAAGAGGGCATCTTTGACGTGGACATAGGCAATATATGGCCGAAGGAGATCATAGCCCTCCGTGTGGGGACGCACACCGCACTGCACGAAGTTCGCCGGATCCCATACCAGCCGCAGACCGGAGGCGGAACCGGAGGCGGGATCGGCACCGGCGCCCACGGTTTGGACAATATCTAGACAGCGGGCGGGGATATCCCCATAGATGTGCTTCTCGTTTTCATGCACCAAGGCGACGCCGCTCTCACCGGCTATAGCCACGAGCTCCCTGAGGCGCGCCATCACCTCGGCGCGATAGCGCTCGGCTTCCCCTTCCGGTACATAAAAAGAGAATATCCTGATAAAGGGGGCCCGGAGATAGCGGGCCAACTCCAGGGCCCGCCGGAAAGCTTCCAGGTGCGGAGGGAAGGGATCGGTGATCTTGATCTTGCCGATGGGCGAGCCGATGGCCGACACCCCCATGCCCCGCCCGTCCAGAGCGCTCCGGAGGCGTTCCAGATCGGCATCGCTAAGATCGAGCACCTTTTTGCCCCACACCCCCCTCAGCTCCAGATAGCGGATACCTTCCGCTTCCAAGTTATCGAGCTGCACTTCCAGCTCAGGGGCGATCTCGTCGGCGAATCCGCTCAGTGTCCACATCTTTCCATATTCCTCCCCAAATATTATTGCCCGCCGCCAAACCCCGCCGGATGCCGGCTGTGCCAGCGCCAGGCGGTTTCGATGATCTCCCGCAAGTCAGGATAGCGGGGCTCCCAGCCCAGCTTCTGCCGGATTTTTTTCGCGCCGGCCACCAGCACGGCCGGATCGCCGGCCCGCCTTTCTCCCTCTTTCACGGGGAAATCCCAGCCCACCACTTCTTTGACGGCTTCCACCACTTCCCTGACGGAGAAGCCCCGGCCGTTGCCCAGATTATAGACGGCGGATTCGCCCCCACCGGCCAGATCCTCCAGCACCAAGAGGTGGGCAGCGGCGAGATCGCAGACATGGACATAGTCGCGCACACAGGTGCCGTCGAAAGTGGGATAATCCGTGCCGTATATGGTAACGGCCGGGCGTCGGCCCAGCGCCGCCTGTATGACGATGGGAATCAGATGGCTTTCCGGATCGTGATCCTCGCCGATTTCCCCGGACGGATGGGCGCCGGCGGCGTTGAAGTAGCGCAGCGCCGCATAACGCAGGCCGTATGCCGCCTCATAGCGGGCCAGCGCTTTCTCAAAAAACAGCTTGGATTCACCATATGGATTTACGGGGTTGGTGGGATGCTCCTCCGGAATGGGGGTCTCCTGCGGTTCGCCGTAAACGGCGGCGGTGGAGGAAAAGACGATCATCTTCACCCCGCACTCCACCATGAGGTCCAGGAGGCGGATGCCGTTGGCAAAATTGTTCTGAAAATAGAGTCCCGGCTTGGTGGTGGACTCGGCCACCTGGGTCGAACCGGCGAAATGCATCACGGCTTCAGGTTGGAAGGCGGAAAACACCGCCCTCATTTTGTCGCCGTCGGCCAGATCGGCCTCCACCAGTTCCACGGTCTCCGGCAAAGCCTGCCGGTGCCCTTTGCTCAGGTTGTCGACCACGAGCGGCCGGTGCCCCAAAGCCACCATCTCCCGCACCACATGGGAGCCTACATAACCTGCTCCTCCTGTTACCAGCACTTTCACTGGCCCATCACCTCTTCCTGCCAGGCGGCGAGCGGCCGCACGGCGGCGCCGTCCCCGGCGATTGTCGGCAAAAGCCCGGGCAGGTGCCCGGCCACCTTTGGATATTCCCTGCGCAGATTAGCAGCGAGCCGCGACAAGGCTCCGGCGGCCACCAAAGCTATGGCGCAGCCGCCGAAACCTCCGCCGGTCATCCTGGCGCCATACACACCCTCGGTGGCCAGAGCGATCTCCACCACGGCGTCGAGTTCCCGGCAGGATACTTCGTATAAATCCCTCAGGCTCTCATGGGAGGCGATCATCAGCCGCCCCAGTTTGGCATAATCGCCGGCCGCCAAGGCTTTGGCGGCGGCCAGGGTGCGGCTGTTTTCCCCCACCACATGAGCACATCTGCGCCGCACCACTTCATCGAGGAGCGCGGCCTGGGCGGCAAATTGCTCTTCCGTCACATCTCTCAATGCTTTAACATGGGGCAGCTTCTCAGCCAGTATCCTGGCTCCGGTTTCGCATTCCAGGCGGCGCTGATTATAGGCCGAGCCGGCGAGTCCCCGCTCCACTTTGGTATCTACCACCAAGAGTTGCACATCGTCCGCCGGCCAGGGGATCTGCCGATATTCCAGGGTGCGGCAATCTATCAAGAGAGCATGATGGCGGCGACCCAGGCGGGAGATGAACTGATCCATGATGCCGCAGCGCACGCCGACGAATTCGTTCTCCGCCTGCTGAGCCATTTTGATATCCTCAAGCGGCGGTATCTCCAGCCCGCACAAGGCCTTGAGCAGCATCACCGCCGCCACTTCCAGGGCGGCCGAAGAGCTCAGACCGCCGCCCCTGGGCACATTGCCGGTAAAGGCTATGTCCATTCCCCGGAGAGTGAAGCCCCGGCGCTGCAGGACGTCGATCACGCCACGGATATAATTGCTCCAGGTGTGGCGGTCATCAAAGGCGTTCTCGGCCAGGTCGAAAGCCACCTCGTCGGCCAGATCCATGGCATAAAGGCGCACCCGCTCATCGTCACGGGCCGCTCCCACCATCAGCACATCCCTGGTGATGGCGATGGGCAGCACCCAGCCGTCGTTATAGTCGGTATGCTCCCCGATCAGGTTCACCCGGCCTGGAGCCCTGGCCGCAAATAACTCTCCGGGCGACCTGGGGCCCAGGCGGGCTTGGAAGCCAGCCACCAGACGGCTCAACCTATCCTTCAGCAACTGTTTTTCCACCTCATTAATAGCGTTTATATCATTGACCACTTGGTCCAAAGAGCGTTCCTCCTCTTCTTCTCCCCGGCAGAACTAGCGGCTCACGCCGGAGCCGGCAGCGGTGGCGGAGGCGGCAGCCGCCGGAGTTCCCGCAGCCGCCGCCCGCAGGTTCTCCGCCTGAAATTCCGGCGACATATCGGTGATGAAAGCCCCCGCGCCGGATTCGCTTCCGGCCAGGTATTTCAGCTTGGTAGCCGTCCTGGCCAAGGGCAGGAATTCGATATGCATATGATATAGCCCGCCGACCTCTTCCCGCTTGGCGGGCCGTTGATGCATGGCCATCATATAGGGCATCGGCTTGGCAAAGAGGCGGTCATAAGTCTGCACCAACTGCTGCAGGGCCCGGGCAAGCGACCAGCGCTCCCCGTCGGTCAGCTCAGGCAGGTAGGCAACGTGCCGGAGGGGCCAAATATGCGTCTCGAAAGGAAACCGGGCAAAGAAAGGCACAAAGGTGAGGAAGGAGCCGTCGCTATGGAGAACCCGTCCGCCCTCCTTTTCCATCGTCAGGATGTCGCAGCCCAGGCAGCGGCCGGTGTCCTGCCAATGCTTAGTGCACTGCTCCAGCTCTTTCTCCATCAGCGGGGGCAGGAAGGGATAGGCATAGATTTGCCCATGCGGATGGTGCAGCGTCACCCCTACCGCTTCGCCCCTGTTTTCAAAGATGAAGACATATTCCACATATGGCAGGGCGGAGAGCTCCCGGTAACGATCGGCCCACACCTCCACCAGGTTCCTCACCCGGTCAAGGCCGACCGTGCCCAGATCGCCCTGGTGATCGGCCGTATAAACCACCACCTCGCACACGCCTGAAGCCGGTCGTACCGGGTAGAAAGCCGTCCCTTCCACATCGGGCGCCGGCGGTGCCGGTTGCAGCGAAGGAAAACGGTTCTGGAAAACGGCGATTTCAAAATCGGGCACCGGAATCTCGGTGACCGCTTCCGGCGGCGTGCCCGACGGCGTAGGGCAAAGCGGACATTGATCGGCCGGCGGCTTATACGTGCGATTCTGCCTGTGCGTGGCGTTGATCACCCATTGACCTAAAAGCGGGTGCCAGCGTAATTCGGACATCAGTTTTCACTTCCCGGTTGCTGTTTTTCTGTATCAATCTCTTTTTTATTGTTATTATCGTTTTCGTTCCCGTCCTTCTCGGCCCGATCAGAGCCGCCCGCGCCCGCAGCGGCGGCCGCGGCATCGCAGCCATAGCGCGGGAAAGAATAAAGGAGCAGGTATCTACCATCGGGGAGCTGCTTTTTTTCCTTGCGCATCCATTATCATCCTTTTCATAAATCATATACTCCGCAGGCAGGAATCTTCCCCTAAAAGAGGAAACTCGGCGAAAGTGTTTTGATTCCGCAGACCGGAGGTCCTTCATGCTTTTGGATTATCACATGCACCTGCAAAGCGACTTCGATTATACCCCCTTCACTTATGACCTGGCCAATCTGGACCAATATCTGGCTCAGGCCCGGCAGCGCGGCATCACGGAAATTGGCATCAGCGAACACTGCCATCGCTTCAGGGAATTCAAGCCTCTTCTTTTCTTCTTGACCGAAGAGCCCGGTGCCTACCCGGTAGTGCAAAATTTTTTGCGCCCGGCCTTCAGGGACCACCTGCCGCAATATATCGATTTCCTGGAGCGGGTAAAAGCCTCCGGCCGGCCGGTCAAAGCCGGACTGGAGGTGGACTATATCGAAGGGCAAAGCGAACGGTTGGCCTCCATCTTAGCCGGCACGACCTTCGATTACCTCCTCGGCTCGGTGCACTTCGTCGGCAAATGGGCTGTAGACATCGAAGACGAAGCTACCTGGAACGAAAGAGGTGCCAACCGCATATTTCTGGAGTATTTCCAGACCTGGGCCAATGCTTGCGCCAGCGGATTATTCGACATCATGACCCATCCCGACCTGCCGAAGAAATTCAATCACCGGCCTTCCTCCTCCTTGTGGCAGGAGCTCACCGCCATGGCGGCCGAGGCGGCGGCCAAAGCCAAAGTGGCGATAGAGGTGAACAGCGCCGGTCTGCGCAAACCGGTGGGCGAGATTTACCCCGACCAGCAGCTGCTGCAGGCCTTCTGCCGGGCCGGGGTCCCGATCGCTTTCGGCTCCGACGCTCATCAGTCTCATGAAGCCGGGATGGATATCGACCGGGCGAGCGTCTGGGCTGTACAGGCCGGCTACACCACCGTGACCAGGTTCTCCACACGCCGGCCAACCCAGGTGCCCATAGGATAGGCACCCGGAAACATATCTATTCCCCGGAATAAATCTATTGCCTGAGTTGGTCAATCCTGATAGATTAACCATGGCGGTGATTCTCTGCCTGCTCATAATAACCCATGCAGCCGAGCACAATGGACTAGCGGAGGTGGCATATGGCCGAAACATTTTGGGATAGTGAAAAACCAATAGCCGAGATACAGAAAAACGACAAAGGCGAGGTTATTGCCGTTAAGTTGGTGAGCAAGAGCAATCGCCGCTATGTAGATGTGCGCCACTTTTACCTGAACAAAAGCGGCGAGCTGGCCCCCGGCAAGGGCATCGCTCTGCCGCTGGATTTAGCCGATGAAGTAGCTCAAAAGATAATGGAAGCCACCCAGGCGGCCGGACGGCATTAATGCGAGCCGGAAGCCAGAGCGGCCAATAATCCGGCAATAGGCAAAAGCAAAACTATCACGAACAAGAGAAGGAGCGTCCTGGAGAGCCACTTTCTTCCGGGACGCTTCACCCAATAGACGGTCAGGACGGCCAAAAGCAGGGACTGCGCCATAATTTCCAGAAAGCCGCCCCAGTGCTCGGAGAATGTAAAGGTGGTGTAGATCAGGCCTTCCACCGATCCCGGCGCCGGGGCAAAGGTGGATAACATGCCCAGAAACACCAGCATGATCCACATGGACAGCCAACCGCCCGGTTTCCGGAAAAACACCTCGCGCAACAGGTAAAACACGCAGCCGAAAAGGATGCCCCTCACCGGCTGGAACACCGGAGCCAGGCCCAGCACCGGATCAGTGGCCGGTCTCATAAAACAGCTCATGGTCGGACTGCTCAACAAGGCGGCGTAATCGAACAGGTTGTAGGCTGCCACGCCCATGATAAAATAGGTTATAGTATGAATTACAGCGGTTTTGCCTACCACTGTCCAAAAATTAAAGTCGGATGCCTGCATCCGCACCGGACTAAGCATGTCCCACCTCTGGCCTCTTTACTGTCTCTGCATCAACTTTAATAATTAGCCGCGACCTTTAACTTTATGTAAACCGGCAACCCCGGGCAGTTATGCGCAGTTATTCGGCATACGCCGGGTAATACCTCCTGTATTTTGCGGCAGGTGCCTGCCCATTGGTCACGAATAATCCAAAAATATATGCATATGGATGGGAGCATTTCATCAGCCATGACGACAAAAGACGATGTTATCATCCTGGATCTCCCTGTCGGTACGCCTCTGGTCGCCGCCTTGAGCGCCGCCGGTCGGTCAGTGGCCCTCCCCTGCGGCGGGCGGGGTACTTGCGGCAAATGCCGGGCTACAGTCTCGGGAGCCATCTCCCCTCCTACTCCCCAGGAGATGAAAAAGCTCTCTCCTGCCGAACTGGCGGCTGGGGTGCGCCTATTGTGCCAGGTGAAAAGTACCGGTGGAGAAGTCGCCGTCGCCGATGCCCCGCCTTCCGGCACCCTCACCGTCCTGGTGGAAGGATATACCCCGGAAAAAGCTGCGGATGCGGGAACGGCTCATGCGGAAAAAGCCGCACTCGCCGAGAAAGCCCAGACCCTGGCCATGCATAAGGTGAAAAACGACGATGCGGCGGCGGTGCGTTCCAGATGGGAGCAACTCTCCGCCCAAGTGCCGCCGGCTTTGTCTGCCGCGGCTCTGCCGCTTTTGCGCCGGCTCGGCGCCCTATATGATAAAACCTCTCTGACGGCCGTGGCCTGGGCCGGCCAATTGGCAGCCTTAACCCCGGCACTGAAAGACGACGATACCCTCTACGGCATCGCTTTCGACATCGGCACCACCACCTTGGTCGGCTACCTGGTCGACCTGCAAAGCGGCCAGGTGGTCGAGGCTGAACCGCTGGGCAACCCTCAGGAGATTCACGGCGCCGACCTCATGTCCCGCATCGCCCATGCCGGCGCACCAGTCGGCCTGCAAGAGCTGCATGAGGAGATCACCGGCGCCCTCTCCGCCATGGCTCGCCGCCTTGCCGAGCGCCGCGGCCTCCCCAAGGAGAAAGTGATCGCCTTCACGGCCGTAGGGAACACCTGCATGATCCATTTGCTGCTGGGCGTGCCCCCGACCTCGCTGGGACTCTCGCCATATATGCCCATATTCCACCAGGCCACAGTGGGCTGGGCCCAGGAAATCGGTATCACCGGCTTCCCCCATGCCAGGTTTTGGACGGGACCGATCATCGGCGGCTTTTTGGGAGCAGATGCCGTAGCCGCCGCCGTGGCCGGAAGGCTCCGGCGTGACGACCGTCCCAGATTGCTGATCGATTTGGGCACGAACGGAGAAATTCTCCTCTCGGCCCGGGGGAAACTTCTGGCCTGCTCGGCCGCGGCCGGACCGGCTTTCGAAGGTGTGCACCTGACCTGCGGCATGCGAGCCGAAGCCGGAGCGATCAGCGCCGTCCTCTTCACCCCGGCCGGGCTGGAACTGACCATCATCGGCGGCCACACCGTCCCCCGCGGCATCTGCGGCTCAGGTCTGGTCGATACGGTGGCCGGGCTGGTGGAGGCAGGGATAATAGACGGCGGCGGCCGACTGCTTTCCGCTGCCGAAGCGCAAAAATCCCCGGCGGCGGCGCCACTGGCGGACCGTCTCCTGGAAACGGCCACCGGACCGGTCTTCCGCCTGCATGAGGGCGAGCCGGGCAACCAGCCGCCCGTCGATTTAAGCCAGAAAGATATCCGGGATGTACAGCTGGCTAAAGGAGCGATCCGCGCCGCCATCGAGATTGCCTGTCAGGA
Source organism: Bacillota bacterium (assembly GCA_012840225.1). GTDB lineage: Bacteria > Bacillota > Limnochordia > DTU080 > DTU080 > DULU01. The sequence continues at coordinate 29,796 of DULU01000091.1, read as the reverse complement.
GTTGGGCCTTTCGCCCACCGACCTGGATGAGATCTTGCTCGCCGGCGGCTTCGGCACCTTTATCAGGGCCAAAAGCGCCGTCACCATGGGGCTTTTGCCCCCGGTACCCCTGCATCGCATCCGCTCCATCGGCAATGCCGCCGGTGCCGGATCGATCATGGCTTTGGTATCGCCGGAGGCCATGGCGGAGATGGACCACCTGGCAGCCACCGCCGAACACCTGGAGCTTAACACCCATGCCGCCTTCCAGGAGCGCTTCATCGAAGCCATGATGTTTTAGAAAGGGGGCCGATTTTCATGGCCAGCAGGAATCCCCACAAGCCCAATATCCTCTTCATCCTGTCCGACGACCAGGGGCCGTGGGCGCTGGGCTGCGCCGGCAATCCGGAACTCCACACCCCCCATCTGGATAAACTGGCCCAAAGCGGCATGCGCTTCACCAACTTCTTCTGCGCCTCTCCCGTCTGCTCGCCGGCCAGGGCTACTCTCCTCACCGGGCGCATGCCTTCCCGCCACGGCATTCACGATTGGCTGAGGGAAGGAAACACCGGTGAAGGAGCTCTGGAGTATCTCGCCGGGCAGGAAACCTATACCGACTATCTGGCCGCTGCCGGCTACCGCTTGGGCCTCTCCGGCAAGTGGCACCTCGGCGACAGCATCCGCCCGCAAAAAGGCTTCAGCCACTGGTATGTGCACCAGAAAGGCGGGGGCCCCTATTACGGGGCGCCTATGATCAGGGACGGCCGCCTGGTGACGGAGGAAGCTTATATCACCGATCTGATCACCGATGACGCATTGACCTTCATAGACTCCTGCCTTGAGGACGAGCGGCCCTTTTATGCCGCCGTGCATTACACCGCCCCGCACAGCCCCTGGGTGGGGCAACACCCGCAGGAGATCGTCGCTATGTATAAAGATTGTCCGTTCGACTCCTGTCCCCAGGAACCGCTTCATCCTTTTGCCGGCACCCTGAAAAAAGTGATGGAGAATCCCCGCCCGAATCTGATGGGTTACTTTGCCGCCATCACCGCCATGGACAGGAATATCGGCCGGCTCCTGAATAAGCTGGACGAGCTGCACCTGCGGGAGAGCACCCTGGTCTTCTTCACCAGCGACAACGGCTTCAACTGCGGCCATCACGGTTTTTGGGGCAAGGGGAACGGCACCTTTCCGCTCAACATGTATGACAACTCCGTTAAAGTGCCGGCGATCGTCAGCCAGCCCGGGCGCATTCCGGCCGGCCTTCTCTGCGAAGCCCTGGTCAGCGGCTATGATGTTTTCCCCACCATTCTGGAGTATACGGGCATGCCGTATCATCCCTCGTCGGAAGAGCCCAGGCCGGGGCGGAGTTTCGCTCCCCTGCTGTCAGGAGAGCCGGAGGACAAAATGGAGGGCCACGGGCATATCGTCGTCTGCGATGAATATGGCCCGGTGCGCATGGTGCGCACCAAGGAATGGAAATACGTGCATCGCTACCCATATGGGCCTCATGAGCTCTACCACCTGAGCGAGGATCCCGCTGAACGGCACAATCTGATTGACGACGCCGGCTATGCCTCCGTGGCGGCGGAGATGAAGGCGCGGCTGGAAGATTGGTTCATGCAGCATGTCGATCCGGCTGTGGACGGCGTCAGAGAGCCGGTCACCGGAGCCGGGCAGATTTACTGGGCAGGCGTGAAAGGGCGCGGCCGGCCGGCTTATGCCCGCTGACCGACGTTTGACGGGACCGACGGCGGAGGAGCGAGCCATTTCGCTCCTCCGCTCATCTTTTATGCTCCTTAATTATTTATGGACATATACCTGCCAGCCGAGATAGTTCCGGAAAGCCTCGGCGAGGACGGTGCTCTTTTGATGCAAGCCCACGGCCACATGGTGCTCGAAGCCGTTCCGGCAGATATACTGCAGCAACTCCTGCAGGCGGGGGATCTTCGCCACGCCCCAGCTGCCGAAGGTCTCCAGCGGGTCGGCGGTGAACTCCCCTTCACCGATATAGGCATTGATCTGCCCGGTATCATCGGCGGTGGAAAGGCGGGCGAAGGTGAAAGGTCCCGGCTTGATCCGGCCCTCCACCGTGCCGTAGGCATTTTCATCACCGACAGAGCCGGCTATGATCTTCTGCAGGCCCATGGCCGGCTGGTGGAAGAAGGACGGCGCCAAGTTGCCGCAGTGGAAGAGCACTGCCTTTTCCGGATCGTCGTGGTAATTGTTGTTCCAGTCCAGAAGGGCTGCCGGCTGTCCGGAAGCCAGTTGCAAAGCCAGCATGCTCACCGCCCCGGCCACATCCACTTCGCACGCCGCGGGCACCAAGCCCTCGCTCCAGAGGCTCATCAATGAACAGGGCACCACGCCGTAATATTCCTCCATGGCCGTCCAGCACTGGATAGCGATGGCCGAGAGCTCCGCCTGCTCTATCCAGCGGTCCACCACCACACCCAGCTTGGCCATTTTGGTGATGGCCTGTTCAGGAATGCCGTCGGTTTTTAGGCTTCTCTTGAGCTGCGCCGCTTTCTCCCTGACGTCGGCATCGTCGTCTTTCAGGGCGCCGGCCATGCCGAACGCTTCGGACAGATCCAGGGTCTCGCAGCTGATGCCGTTTTTCTCCAGCAGCTTTTCGCTGTAGCGCACGGTATTGAAAGCTGCCGGGCGAGCTCCCAGAGCGCCGATCCTCGCCCGGCGCAGGCCGGTCACCGTCCGGCACACATCCAGGAACCACAATAAATCCTCTTTAAACGACGCTCCTCCCGGAGCCTGGGTGTGCAAGCTGGGCAGGCTGAATTTAAGGCCGTATTGCTTCAGGTTATTGCAGAGAGAAATTTTCCCGCAAAAGCTGTCCCGGCGGTTTTCCACCCCCATCTTGGCCATATCGTCGGGAAAAGCGTGGATCAGCACCGGAACGTTCAGACCCGCCAGGCGCAGCGCATCCGCAATGGCCTTCTCTTCCCCGAAATTGGGCAGGGTGACCAGTACCCCGCTGATATCCGCCTCTCTGGATTTAAAGAGAGCAGCGCACCGCCTGGCATCAGCCAAAGTCTGGACGGTGCCGGCCTTGCTCTCCTCCGTCGGCAGGATTACCGGTTCCACCCCACACTCCTCCAGCGTCGCCAGCACTTCATTGCGCCCCGTGTGGCACAAGTGATCCGGGAAAAACCCTCGTTTACCGATAATCACGCCTAAAACAGCTTTCTTCACTTGCCTTTACCTCCTTTGATGCGCCTGAGTCTCTTCATGACACTCCCTTGATCCCGGCCGAAATAATCATGCAGCCTGACATATTCGGCATAAAGCTCTTTATAGACGGCATGAGCTTCCGGATTGGGACGGTAAACCCGATCTTTCAACCTGGCCATGGCCTGGGCGGCCTCTATGATGGAGCGATGACCGCCGCGCTCGGGACCGGCGGCCACGGCGGCGAACATGGCCGAACCGAGAGCCGGAGTTTGCGCCGAGGCGGCCACCTTGATGGGCTTGCCGGTGACATCGGCGAAGATCTGCATCAAGAGTGGACTTTTTTCGGGGAGCCCGCCGCAGGCATATAATTCCTCCACCGGCACGCCATGCTCGACGAAGGCACTGATGATGGTCTGCGTGCCGAAAGCCGTTGCTTCCAGCAAGGTTCTGTATAATTCCCCGGCTGTCGTCTGCAGGTGGTAGCCGATGATCAAACCGGACAGATCGGCATCGACCAGTATGGAGCGATTGCCGTTCCACCAGTCGAGAGCCAAAAGCCCGCTCTCGCCGGGTTTGAGGCCGGCGGCTTTCTCCTCCATCAAGCTATACAGCGAGAGACCTCTGGCCTCCGCTTCCTCGGCATAGCGGGCGGGCACGCCATTCTCCACAAACCAGGCGAAAATGTCGCCCACGGCCGACTGCCCGGCTTCATAGCCGAAATAGCCCGGCAAAATGCCGTCTTCCACCACCCCGCACATGCCGGGCACAAATCTCTCTTCATTGCCCAACACCATATGACAGATGGAAGTACCCATCACCATGACCATCTTGCCCGGCGAGACCACCGTGCAGGCCGGCACGGCCACATGGGCATCCACATTGGCCACGGCTACGGCGATCCCCGGCAAGAGGCCGAGCTTTTCCGCCCAGGCAGGTGTCAGCCCGCCGGCGCAAGTGCCCGCCGGCAGTATGGTGCGGGACATTTTCTCATCCACCACCCGGCGGAGCCGCGGGTTCAGGGCGGCAAAGAAGTCGGCTGACGGGAAGCCTTCTCTTTTGGACCAGATGGCTTTATACCCGGCCGTACAGGCATTGCGGGTTTCCACTCCGGTCAGTTGCCAGACCACCCAATCCGCTGCCTCAATAAAGCGGTCGGCAGCCTCATAGACCTCCGGCGCCTGTTTCAGGGTTTCCCACACTTTGGGGAAAAACCATTCCGACGAAATTTTCCCGCCATATCTGGGCAAAAACGCCTCGCCTCTCCTGGCGGCCACCTCATTCAAAGCATTGGCCTCGCCCTGCGCCGCATGGTGCTTCCACAGTTTCACCCAGGCATGAGGTTGGCGGCGGAATTTCTCCTCCCGGCACAGAGGAAGGCCCTCGCCGGCCCGGACCGGCAGCATGGTACAGGCAGTGAAATCTATGCCGATGCCGACGACATTTTTGCTTATCTCCGCACCGGCGGCACTTAAGACGGTGGGAATGGTATGCTCGATGGTCCTGATATAATCATCCGGGTCCTGCAGGGCAAAGTCCGGCGGCAGAGGCGGCCCGCCAAAAGGCAGCCGCTCGTCGATCACCCCGTTTTCATATTTATATACCGCCGAGGCGATTTCCTCACCGTCGGCCACCCTCACCAGCACGGCCCGGCCGGATTCGGTACCGAAGTCTATACCTATGACATACTTATCGGCCACAGGATTCCTCCTCGCCTAAATAACTTGATTTTGGCCACCGGTTTCAGCGCTGGCCGTATTTTTCCTGGTAGCGCCGGTGAGCCCGGGCGGCTTCTGCCGCCGGAATCGGGAGCGGTTCACCCAAAAGCAGGGCTAGATGCACCGTTTTGGCCACATCTTCGACCATCACGGCTGCTTTCAGCGCCGCCTGCGGATCGGGACCCACGGTAAAGACACCATGGTTTTGCAGCAGCACCGCCGGGGAGGCGCCGATATGCTCCACCACGCTCCGGCCGATCTCTTCGCCGCCAACAGGGGCATAGGGGGCGCAGGGAATAGGCCCGCCGAACTCGTCGGCTATCGCCGTCAGGACCAGCGGTATCGGCCGCCCTAAAGCGGCGAAGCTGGTGGCATACGGCGAATGAGTGTGCACAATACCGTGCACATCAGGACGGTGTTTATATATGTATAGGTGGGTCGCCGTATCCACCGACGGTTTCAGCCGGCCTTCCACCTGCCGGCCTTCCGGATCCACTACCGCCAGGTCGGCTACCTGCATTTTGTCGTAATCGACCCCGCTCGGCTTGATCACCACGAGCCCCGTCTCGGGGTGGCGCCCGCTGACATTACCGCTCGTCATGGTGACCAAGTGGTGACGAGGCAGCCCCAGATTGCACTGGAGCACCAGCATTTTAAACTCCAAGGGTACTGCGGAAGAAACGGCCATGTGCCGGTCACCCCTTATTGTTTTGGTATAAGTTACTTGGTTCGCAGCCGCCGACCACATTCCTGCTCGTGCCCCGTCACCGGACCGGATCCAGGAGAGCAGAGACATCGAGAAGGCGATAGGTGAAAGGAAGCTGAAAATAAGTCCAGCAAGGATAGAGCCGCCCGCCTGTTCCCCACGAGCGCCAGGTATGTGCCCGCCATCCCGCCGGATGCTCGACCTGCCAGCGCCTGGGGGAGGCCGAGAGCAGACGCCTTTTGATGTCGGCAGGTTTCAGGGCGGGATTGGTGGCGAGCAACAGGGCGGCGGCCGCCGCCGCCACCAAAGCCTGACCTCCTGGGCGGTATCCATCGAAGGCATAGACGACAGGGCGAGGCAGATCCCGCCGGCGCCGACCGTGGCCGTCGGCCGGCGGAACCAGGCCTGTGGCAGTCAAGCGCCCCACGGTGATCGCTCCCAGCCTCTCCAGCCGGCGCACCGCCGGGGCCTCATCTTCTGCCGCCACCGCCACAAAAACCGCCACGTCTTTCCCGAGCAATGCCGCTATGGTTTGCTCCAGCAATAATTGAGGGAAAAGGTAGGGATCCGGCAGCACCGCCACCCTGGCATAGGTGCCCAAGATAGCCGCGCTCATGGCGGCAGCGTCAGACCAGGGACCTTCCAGCACCACCACCTCGGCCCGCGGCGCTACTTCCAGAAGCAATCCCACATCTCCGGCGAGAAAGCCGGGCATGGCGACCACGGCGATCCTGATGCCTTGGCCTTGCGTTTTCGGCCATGCCGCTTTGGCCTTAACAGCCTGAGCCACCCGGTCGGGCGGCAGGGCTTCTCCGGACAGGAGATCTCCCCCGGCCAACAAATTTCCATCGGCCGGTTCCACCCCCGGCATGGGGACCAGCCCCCGGCAGAAATAAGCGATCAGAAGAGCGGAGATGATTAAGACCCGTCTCGCCGGACGGTGGGAAAGGAAAGATATGAGGGAAGACAGCTTCCCGGCCCAAGCGCCCATCGTAGAGAGCCCGGCTTTCTCAAAATACTTTCAGCAAACGAGGCGGAGCATCGGGATTGCGGCCGACCAATAAGGCCAGGTGATAGCCCACCAACTGGGCAAAGATCATGTATAGCGGCAAGCGCACCGTCTCCTTGACGCCGCTGCCCAACTCGGAGACGAAGCAATACTTGATTTTGGAGACGCCTTCCCCCACCACGGCGGTGCGGGCTCCCATAGCCTGCACTTCCTCCAACACCGCCATCTCCTCCTGCATGCCGCTGTCGGAAAGGAAGAAGATCATCAAGGTGTCCTGGTCGACGGCTACCTTGTGCCCATGGCGAAACACCATGGTATGCAGCCCCACCGCCGGCACCTGCGACATTTCAAAGATGGACAAAGCAGCCGCTTTGGCCAATCCATAGAGCGGCCCGGTACCCAGGATCATCACCTGTTTGCAACCCAGGGAGACTAAAACGCGAGCTTCCTGATCCAGCCTGGCCACCAGCGGCGCCGCCATGCCGGGAATGCTGTGCAAATCGGCTACATCCAGCGATTTCCCGGCCGAGAACAAGAGGCTCGCCGTGCAGGCGGTCAAAACGGCGTTCAACGTGCTGGTGGTGGCGACACTCACCTCATATATCCGGCATTCCACAGCCTGATCCAACAACTGCACCAGCGGACCACCGGCTTCCCCGATGATGCCGGTGTAAAAATCGGCCACATTATCCTGGCGGGCAGCCTGGATAGCCTTGATGTTTTCCGAAACTTCGCCGGTGCGGGAGAGCATCACGATGGCCCGCGGCGCCGGATATAGGCTTTTCCGGTAAAGAAACAGATCCTGTGCCGGTAAGGCCCTGGCTCTGATGCCGAACATATCGGCCATACGGGCCATGGCATCGGCAATATAAAGCAAAATGCCGGAGCTGACGAACAAATGCTCGCCACCTTTGTTGAGGGTGGGGAGCGGCTTGGCAAAAGACAAGGCGTTGCGCAATGCGATCGGTGTCTGATTGATTTCCTTACGGGTTAACTCACCAGCCATGGTTAAAACCTCCTAGTGACGCCAGCCTGCCGATACTGGATAGGTTAAGCACTACTTCGTGTCAATCCAATATTTTCCTTCCCTCTACCGAGATTCACGCTATTTAATAACAAGAGGGAGAGGAGCCACCTGGCGCTTGTCGAAGGTTACGAAGGTTTTGGAGATGGAGGTACCATATATGCAGCAGTTGCCCTCGAAAATCGCCCCGGCAAACATCATGGACAGAACGGATACCCTGGTCTTCTACCGGGCGATAGCTTCACATCCCGCTTTCAGGCTGTTACGCACCTGCCTGGAGAAAGCCGGCGAGTCTCAGGCCGGTGAGACTCAGGGCGGCGATACTCAGGCCGGTAAGGCGCCATCGGCCGCTGGTCTTTATACCGCCTTCCTCCATGAGCTGGCCTCCGCCAAGGTGACGGCCGGCCTGCCGGGCCAGGCCTGGCAAAAGCTCCTTTTGCACCTTATTCTCTTCGATGAGAATCCCTTCACTCTGGCTTGCGAAAGGAAGGCGGCAGCGGCAGAGCTTTTCCCGGCGGTCGCCCATGATCTGCATATTCTGGCCGACTGGTATCTACTGGATTTCACCTCCCTGGAACCGGCGGAGCCGGCTCTTATGCCTGCCGTGAAACCATGGGAAGAAGAAAGGCTTTGCGCCGCCGACCCTCTCTTTGCCGAGGTGGTGACCACCGCCGCTCAGGCTGCCGCCTGGCGTGACGGACGCCTCGCGGCCATCCTGGCCGCTTTTCATCAACGCTGGGGCTCCGGCCGCATGGCTGCCTATGCCGCTTTTCGCTGGCAGGACGGCCACTTGCTGGGCATCCCGCAGCCTGATCCCATCAGGCTTGAGCACCTGCATAGCTATGAAGCGGAAAGACAGGTGGTGCTGAAAAATACGGAGCGTTTCCTCTCCGGACTGCCTGCCGACAACATTCTCCTCTATGGCGACAGAGGCACAGGCAAATCTGCTACAGTCAAAGCTTTGCTCTGGCGCTATGCCGCAGCGGGGTTGCGTCTCGTGGAGTTGCCAGATCGCCACTTGAGCGACATCTGGCAGGTATTCAGTCTTCTCTCCGAGCGGGGACATAAATTCCTGCTTTTTATCGACGATTTGTCTTTCGAAGCCGGCGACACCGGCTACAAACCCCTGAAAGCCGCTCTTGAAGGGAGTCTGGCGGCGAGACCGGCAAATGTTTTGGTATACGCCACCTCAAACCGGCGGCATCTCATCAGGGAACTGGCCTCCGACCGGAGCGGAGCGGAGACCACCGGCGGAGCGCGGCGGCTCTCGGAGGAAGATATGCGCCCTGCCGATACAGTGCATGAGAAATTGTCGCTCTCCGACAGGTTTGCCCGCACGGTGATCTTCCCCACGCCGGACCAGGAAGAATTTTTGACCATCGTCCGGCAGATGGCCGCCAGGTTCCATCTCAACCTGGCGGAGGAGCGGTTGCGGGAGCGGGCGCTGCAATGGGCTTTATGGCACAACGGCCGGACCCCCCGCGCCGCCAGGCAGTTTATCGACGATCTGCGGGCCGAGTTGGCCGAACTGGGACAGGTCGGGGAAACGGAGGTGCCGAGATGAGCACAGACGCCGCTTCCCCCGGCCACATCGCTCTTTTTCTCGCCGCCAATATCCTTTACTGGAGCGCCCTCTATCTTTATGTGCCGATCCTTTCGCCATATGCGGAGCAACTCGGCGGTTCGTTAACCATAGCTGGCCTGGTAGTGGCCTCATATGGCCTGCTCCAGTTTTTGCTGCGCATCCCCATCGGCATCTGGTCGGACCGCCTCGGCCGCCGCCGACCCTTTCTCCTGGCCGGGATGCTCACGGCAGGAGCAGCCGGAGTCGGTCTCTACCTGGCCGGCGGACCGGCCGGCCTCCTTTTTTCCAGGGGTCTGGCGGGCGTCTCCGCTTCCATGTGGGTGCCCATCTCCGTGCTTTTTTCCAGCTATTTCCCCCGCCGGCGCACAGCTTATGCCATGGGGTTGATCACCATGGTGATGACGGCGAGCCAACTGGGAGCCATGCTGGCCGGTGGGTTGGTCGCTGAGAAAACCGGCTGGCACGGCCCCTTCCTCGGCGCGGCCCTCCTGGGAGTGGCGGGATTCCTCCTCTCCTTATTCGTCAAGGAAAAGGGGCAGAAAAAGGCCGGCCTGAACGGCAGGGAAATCCTCCTGGCCGCCACGGAGCCCTCTTTTCTCGCCATTTGCCTCCTCGGCGCCTGCTACCAGTTCATCATGTTTTCCACCACCTATGGCTTCACCACGAACTTCGCCGTCACCTTGGGTGCCGGGAAGGCGGAACTGGGCTACCTAATGGTCGCCGCCTCTTTACCGGCAGCAGTGGCTTCCTATTTCAGCGGCGGCTGGCTGGCGGTAAGACTGGGAGAGGCAAAAGCGGTGGTTCTCGGCTTTGCCGTCACTTCCCTGGCTACCTTTCTCATCCCGCTCTGCCCCACCATGAATGCTCTCTATATCACCCAGGCGGTCGGCGGCCTGAGCCGGGGAGTCATATTCCCCATCCTCATGGGCCTGGCCATAAAAAATGCCCCGGAGGAGCGCCGGGCTACCGCCATGGGGTTCTTCCAGTCTTTATATGCCATCGGCATGTTCGCCGGACCGGCTATATCCGGAGCTGTCGGCAGTGCGGCCGGCCTGGCGATTATATTCCTCATGTCCGGTGTGCTGGGCTTGGCGGCGATGGTCTATGCCGCCCTTCGCCTCTCCGTGGAAAGAAGCCCGGCGGATTATATAAAAAGAAGTTGGTGACGATTGATCGTGCCTCGCAAAGCAGTCTTATTCGACATGGACGGGGTAATCGTGCTGAGCAACCCTGCTCACCTGGCCACCTGGCAATTTTTTGCCGCGGAAAAACTCGGTTTAAAGGTCACTGAAGAGCTCTTTTTCCGCTATATCTCCGGCCGCAAAAACGAGGAAGCGCTGGCCGCACTGTTCCCGGGCCGCTTCAGCCCGGAGGAGGCCACTCGCCTCTCCAACGAGAAAGAAGCATGTTACCGCGAGCGGTTCGGCCCCACCCTGGAGCCTGTGCCGGGAGTCCTGGAGCTGATCAGGGACCTCTCCTCTCCCCCCACCAAGCGGGAAGTGGTGTGCGCCTTGGTCACTTCGGCGATAGCAGCCAACGCTCAATATGTATTGCACCGTTTCGGACTGCAGGACGCCTTTGCCGCCATCATCACCGGCGAAGAGGTGGAAAAAGCCAAACCTGATCCCACCATCTATCTTCTCGGCGCTTCCAGGGTGGGGGCAGCACCCGATGACTGCCTGGTGCTGGAGGATGCCTATGCTGGGGTGCTCGCAGCCAAAAGGGCGGGAATGACCTGTGTGGCGGTCACCACCAGCGAGCCGGAGGAAAGACTGATGAAAGCGGGAGCGGATGTGATATTGCCCGATTTCAGGGGTGTTGATTGGTCCTATCTGCGCACCGTTATTATGTCCTGAGACATATTTTTATTAATTTTGTTATGACTAAAAGGATTAATCGTGTTCTATGACGATTTATATTATGTGAGGATACCCGAAGCGGAGCGGATTAAAACCGAATAAAGCAGTATCGGCACCATTTATTGCACATCGCCTGGAAATTTGTTACCACACCACCAGGGAGCGGAGCGGTTATAGATCGATTAACCGTCGAGCTGAAAGGTGTTGGTGCATACCGTGGACGAACGCGAAAAACGCTGTCGGGATGCCTTGGCCAGCGTCGCTGCGAGTCGCCGCGGTATCGAAAGCGGGGATATCGAACCTATCCTATATGCTATCGCCGTACTGAAAGATGATGGCCCATGGGATGTGCCGCCGGAAAAGGTGATACGCCTGGTGCTGGATGTCCGCTACGGGCGTCTCAGTCCAGGTGGAGCATATCTCTGCTTATTCAGAGGCGACTACAGCGAGCAGGAAATATAACGGCCGTTCACTTTTGTGGAGAACGGTCGTTTATATTTGTATACAAAGGAAATCGGGAGCAAAAGGCGTATGTATGGCCATCCCAGCGGTACCGGCAGGTGATGCATTTTGGAACATGTGAGCCTGAAGAAATTCGGTCAGCATGTCCGCCGCCTGCGGGAGACGGCGGAGCTGACCCAGGAAGAGCTGGCGGCCCAGACCGGATGCCACCCGACCTACATAGCCAAGATAGAAGCGGGTCACCGCCTGCCCAGCCTCGATACCATCGTTCATCTGGCGCGGGCCCTGCATGTGCCCCCGGGCGATATCATCATGCACCTGGAAGCCGAAGAACCGGAAATCAATCCGGGGGCGGAAAGCATCATATATGAAATCGTCTCCATCCTGAAACAAAGCAGCCTGATTCAGCTGCGGTTTGTCCGCGACTTCCTCAGGCTGATGATGCAACATAGCCGCTGACGGCCTGCCCGATTTGGTGACCGGGCAGGCCGTACCGGCCGTCAGGTTCACCGGGCCGGGCTTAAGCTGCCGCCCCCACCTCTTTCGGTTTGGGGAAAACCAGGCGCAGGAGGATCGGCGTGACCAGGGTGGATATCAAGGTCATAATCACCATGATGGAAAACACTTCCGGACCGATCACCCCGGAGCGCAGGCCGATGGAGGAGACAATGAGGGCTACCTCGCCCCGGGAAACCATCCCGATGCCCACTCGCAGCGATTCCATCGGCTTGAAACCGGTGACCATAACACCCAGACCGGCACCGATGATTTTCGCCAGGATGGCCACCAGGACGATCCACATGGTAACCTCGAAATTGGGGCCCAGAAGCTCCCGGCCGTTGGCATGCAGACCGATATTAAGGAAGAAAATCGGCACCAGCAAGCTGTAGGCGATGGTCTGCATTTTGGACTCGATCTGATGCTTGATATCGGTCTGGCCGATCAGCACACCCAACAGGTAAGAGCCGGTGATGGCCGCCACGCCGCCGATATATTCCGCCGCCCAGGCATAAATAAACACCAGGGCCAAGGTCATGGCGCCCACAACTTCCGCCGTCTGTAGCCGTTTCCTCGCCCATTCGAGCACCGGCTTGGCAAATCTGCCCAGCACCAAAGCAAAGACCACGAAGAAAACCACAATGCGCAAAGCGATGACCCCCAGCGTCATGAGCGGGGATGATCCGGCTCCCGCCGCTGCACCGGAGCCCGTGCCGTAGAGAGCGATGACGAGCGAGAGGACGATGATACCCATCACATCGTCGATCACTGCCGCGCCCAGGATGGTGGTCCCTTCCTTGCTGCGCAGGGCTTTCAGCTCTATCAGGGTCTGTGCCGTGATGCTCACGCTGGTGGCGGTGAGCACCGTGCCGATAAACACAGCTTCTCTGAAGTCATAGCCAAAGGGTAGAGCCACGCCCAAACCGCCGAAAAACGGCAGCGCCACTCCGCCCAAAGCACCTATAAGCGCCGCCAAGCCCACTTTCTTCATGGCGGCCAGATCGGTTTCCAGCCCGGCGAGGAACATGAGCAGGATCACGCCCAACTCCGCCAGGTTGCTCAACACCACGGTGATTTCCTCCCGGTGGCTAAACACCGGCCAGTCCAGGAAATTCAGCACCGTAGGACCCAATATCAAGCCCATCAACAGTTCACCGAAAACCGAAGGCTGCCCGATACGTTGACTTAATGCTCCCGCCAGCTTGGACAAGACCAGTATGGCGGCTACTACCAGCAACAGTTGCAGCAATTCATTCAACGCTAACTCACCTCAGTTGGCTATTACCACCACTACAGACAATTTACCTGCAGCGTTACACCATTTTTACCTTTGTGCCAATTATCGCAGGTCACCTGCCGCCTTTGATCTCCGTCCAGATCTGGTCGTAAAGCACCGTGGCTTCGCCGACATCGATCAGCCACTCCGCCTTTTCCAGCGCTTCGGCCGGCGGATAACTGGCCGGATTGTTCAGTATCTCAGGATCGATCAAAGCATGGGCAGCCTGGTTGGGATTGCCGTGCGGAAATGCCTCGGCCAGCTTGGCGCTCACCTCGGGGCGCAGGATAAAATTGATGAATTCATGCGCCAGCTCCGGATTGCGGGACCCCTTGGGGATGACCAGATTTTCCATCCACAAGCCCCCGCCTTCCTCCGGCAGCACATAGGTGATATCCGGGTTTTCCATGCCGGCCAAGGCCGCATCGCCGCTCCAGAGAACGCCAAGCCAGGCTTCGCCGGAAAGGAGATGCCCTTTGGGATTGTCGCTGTCGAAAGCTTTAATGGCAGGCACCAGGGTGGCCAGCTTGGCTTTGGCCGCCATGAGCTCGGCCGGGTCGGTGCTGTTGCGGGATTTGCCCAAAGTCTGCAGGGCCATGCCGATAATTTCCCGCATGTCGTCCACCACCACAATGCGCCCTTTGTACTTGGGATCCCACAAGATCTCCCAGCTGGTTACCGGCTCTTCAACCTTGGTTTTGTTATAGGCGATGCCCAGCGTGCCCCATAGATAAGGAACGCTGTAGACATTGCCCGGATCGAAATAGAGGTCGAGAAAACGGGGATCTATGTTCGCCAGATTGGGCAGGGCTTCCTTATCAAGCGGCAGCGCCAGGTCCTGATGGATCATGATGCTGACGGCATAGTCGGACGGCACCACGATGTCGTAACCGGTGGCACCCGTGCTCAGCTTGGCCAGCATCTCCTCGTTGCTGGAATAAGTATCATAATTGACCTTTACCCCAAATTCCTTCTCAAAAGCCGTGATGATCTCCGCCGGCAGGTATTCCGACCAGTTGTACACATTCAGCGTCGGCTTCTTGCTTCTGCCCACCGTGAAGACCAGTCCCACCACCAGCAATACTGCCAGTCCCACCAATAGGAGGCTGTACCGGTTATTCTTTTTTTCCATAGTCTGGCTCCTTTCTCAATGGATTTGATTCAAGTGAACGGCAAGCCGGTAACCGAACTTGACTGCGCCTTCTCATGCGCCTTGCGCCCGTTGCTGCCCGTGCGCAGCAGGAAGACCACCGTGATCACCGTGATAGCGGTGATGGCCAGCATGATCGTGGACAGGGCGTTTACCTTGGGAGAAACGCCCAGCTTGACCATGGAATAAATGTATATGGGCAAGGTGGTGGCCCCTGGTCCGGCAGTGAAAAAGGTGACGATAAAATCATCCAAGGATAATGTGAAGGCCAAAAGGCCGCCGGCCACTATGCCCGGAACAGTCAACGGCAGCATCACCTGCAAGAGGGCCCGCAACTCCGTGGCGCCCAGGTCCATAGCCGCCTCCAGGATATGGTAATCCAGGCCGGCCAGCCTGGCCTGAACGATCAGGGTGACAAACGGGATGCAGAAGACCACATGGGCCAAAATGACCGACGTCAATCCCAGCCCCAGACCCATCTTGGTGTAAAAGGCCAGCAGCGAGATGCCCATCACCGTTTCCGGCACCACCAGCGGCACATAGATCAGCCCGTCCACGATGCGGTTGAGAATATCGCGGCGGTAATATAAACCCAAGGCCAGCGTAGTGCCCAGCACCGTGGAGATGGCCGTGCTGACGAAGGCCACAAGCAAGCTGTTGCGCGCCGCCAGCATGATATCCCTGTCGCGCCACAATTCCGCATACCAGGAGAAGGTAAAACCTGTCCAGTTGACGTTTAACCGGGAAGCGTTGAACGACAGCACCACCAGGATCAGCACCGGCAGATACAAAAAGAACAAGGCCAAACCGACATAAAACCACATAAACTTGCGGCTCAAGACCAAGTCCCCTCCCTTCTCATCACCCTGGCATATAAGAACAGTGATACCAGCATCACCAGCACCAGGCAGATGGAGAGGGCCGAACCGAACGGCCAGTTGCGGGCGGCCAGAAACTGGTTTTTGATCAGATTGCCGATATACACCGCCCTGGCTCCGCCCATCAGGTCGGGAATGGCAAACATGGCCAGAGAGGGAATAAAGATCAGAATGGAGCCGGCGGCAATCCCCGGCAGGGAGAGAGGGATGATCACCCGGACCAGGATCTGCCAACCGCGGGCGCCCAAATCCATAGCCGCCTCGATGAGCGAGCGGTTGATTTTCTCAATGGAGGCATATATCGGCAGCACCATAAACGGCAGCCAGTTGTAGACGAAGCCGAGCAGCACCGCCCCGGGAGTATAGAGCATGCTCAAAGGCTCCCTGAAGAGGCCGGTAGCCAAAAGCAAGGCATTAAGCAGGCCTTCGGTACGCAGGATGATGATCCAGGCATAGGTTCTGATCAGGAAATTGGTCCAAAAGGGAATGACCACCAGCAAAAGGAGCAGATTTTTATGGCGGGGCGGAGCCGTGGCGATGGCATAGGCCAGCGGGTAGCCCGCCACCAGGCAGATAATGGTGGTCTCTAAAGCCAGTATCAGAGAACGGACAAAGATGCCGAGATAGAGCGGATCGGCGATCCTGATGTAATTATCGACGTTCCAGTTGAGGACGACGCCTCCATAAGTGCCTCTCTGGGCGAAACTGTATACCAATATAAGCCCCAGGGGCAGAATGCCCAAAAGAAACAGCCAGATCATCCCCGGTGCCAGCAAAAGCAGGCGGTCGACTCTCCGGCTCCCTGCCCTCTCACCGATAGGTTCATCGCTTTTGATTTTGACTCGCGGTACCCCTGGAATAGCGGACATGACCGCGCCCCCCTCACTACTCGTATTCGCCAAAGGCGGCGTTCGGTATCACTGTCCCAGCAACCGGCCGGCAGATACAGGCCAGCTCAGACAGACTTGGTCGCCTGCCCGGAATTCAGGCCTGCCACTGCTGTTGGGGAAAGCCGCGGTGACTGTATCCCCTCCCGGCAATACCACCTGCACTTTTAAAGTCGAACCTAAATAGAGTAAATTGTTGACCACACCGCCCAAGACGGCCTGCGGCTCGCCGGTGTCCCGGGCGCCCCGCTCGCCAATCCGGACATGCTCGGGTCTGACCGCCAGGTTTAAGACCTGCCCCGGAGCATACCGGCGGTGTTCCTCTACCGCAATGGGGATCTTGCTTTCCGTGCCCTGCACATAGGCCTCATCGCCGTCGCCGTCGGCCACCGTCACTTTCAATATGTTCACGTCGCCGATAAACTGGGCGACAAAAAGGGTGGCCGGCTTTTCATAAACCTCGGCGGCCGAGGCCACCTGGTGCACGGCGCCGGATTCCATCACGGCAATGCGGTCGGAGATGATCAGCGCTTCTTCCTGGTCATGGGTGACATGAATGAAAGTCATCTCAAGATGGCGTTGGAGCGACTTTAATTCCAACTGCATTTCTTTGCGCAATTTCAGGTCGAGGGCGCCAAGCGGCTCATCCAGTAGAAGAACACGGGGACGGCAGACGATGGCCCGGGCCAAGGCCACCCGCTGCTGTTGGCCGCCTGACAATTGATGAGGGTAGCGGTCGCCGTAGCTGGTCAACTGCACCAGGTCCAGCGCCCAATCTACCCTGCGTTTGATCTCACTGCGCTCCAGACCGGCGATGCGCAACCCGAAGGCCACATTGTCCTTCACTTTCATATGCGGGAAAAGGGCATAGTTTTGAAAAACCGTGTTCACTTCCCGCTTATATGGGGGTAGGTTGTCGACCGGCCTGTCGTTTATATAAATGCTGCCGCATGTGGGTTTCTCAAAACCGGCAATCATGCGGAGGGTGGTGGTCTTCCCACAACCACTGGGGCCTAAAAGAGTGAGGAACTCCCCCTTTTGCACCTCGAGCGACACATTATCCACGGCAACTGTTTCACCAAAACGCTTGGTGACCGCTTCCAATCTGACCATCTCAAGACGATCCAACTCCCGGTTTTGACATGATCAAGTGCATATAGGTCATATATACACCAGAAGCATATTCTATCATACGTCGCCCGGACCTGCAGCTATATGACGGCAATTAACAAATAAATATTTTAGTTACGTGTTAAAAGACGTAGCGCCCGCCAATTTGGTAGCCGCCTGTGGTCACCTCGGCGCCCAGCACCTTCATCCTGGAAGTGTTATATCCCATCTCCAGGCGCAAATCCTGCCACAGCTCAACAGACCCCCTCAGGGCCAATCCCCAGAGATCGCTCTTTCCTGCCTCATATTTTAAGAATGCGCTCTCTACATTCAAGTGGGCAGAGGGTACATAAACCAACTCTCCGGCCAACTGCACGCGCTCGGTCGGAGAGGTGCGGCTCATTAAGCCGAGCGCCGGTCCACTGGCCAACAGAGTAACATCCTGGCCCCAGACGGCATTTTCCAGGTTGAGGACGGCGCTCGTCCAGCCTATCCCGGCGGCCAGCGGCTCTCGGCCATAGCCGGCCAAGACGTGGCCTACGCTGGTTCCGGCCTGCAATTCATACTCCCCCACGCCGGGCAGGGAAACAGATAGAGCCGTGGGAGCATAGGTCTGATAGGATGCTGCCAGGTGCACCGGCACCTTGTCCAGCTGCGCATCGGCTCCCATATAATAGCCGATGCTGTCCGAGGAGAGCTTGAGACCGCTCTCGGTGACGCTGGTCTCCCCGATGAGGACCCCTCCCCTCATGTTTATATAGGCCTGAGCCGGCAGTGCCGCCACCGCGGTTATGGCCATTGTAACCGATAACACCAATGATGTTAAGGAAATACGTCTCAATATGAAAGTCCCCCTTTTGCTGCCTTGCCGACCTGCACCATCGGCCTGCCTGCCGGACGGACGGACGGGCGCAAGGGCAGCTTTGTGCTCATGTTCCTAATTCTAAAGGGCCGAGCCGCTTCCTTGGGGGACTTTCTGGCGCATTTGGCGGCCACCGGCTAATCGGCCCAGTTTTTGGCCCGCTCGACGGCGCGCTCCCAGCCGCGGCACAAAGCCGCTCTGGTCTCGGGTGTCATGGTGGGACAGAAAACATCCGGCTCCTGCCGGCAAGCGGTTATAGCCTCCACATCCGGCCAGAGGCCCACTCCCAGCCCGGCCAGGTAAGCCGCCCCGAGCGCCGTGGTCTCCAGGACGGCCGCCCGTTCCACTTCCACATCCAGAATGTCGGCCTGAAACTGCATAAGGAAATTATTGGCCGAGGCCCCGCCGTCCGCCCGGAGGACGGTCACCGACTCGCCGGACTCCTTTGCCATCAGTTCGATCACTTCCCGGCTCTGATAGGCCATGGCTTCCAGAGCCGCCCTGACCAGATGGGCCTTGGAGGTGCCCCTGGTGAGACCTAGGATGGTACCTCTGGCATACATGTCCCAATGCGGGGCGCCGAGCCCGGTGAAGGCCGGTACGAAATAAACACCGCCGGTGTCGGGTACTCCAGCAGCCAACTTTTCGCTCTCCGCCGCATCGGTCAAAAGGCCCAGCTCATCCCGTAACCATTGAATGACCGCCCCGGCTATGAAGACGCTCCCCTCCAGGGCATATAGCTTCTCCCCCGGCGGGGCGGCGGCCATGGTAGCCAGCAATCCCGAACGCAGCGGAGCATCATAGAGCGCCACATGACCGGTAGGCATCAGCACGAAGCATCCTGTGCCGTAGGTGTTTTTGACCATTCCGGGCCAAAAACAGCACTGGCCGAAAAGGGCGGCCTGCTGATCGCCGGCGATGCCGGCTATAGGAATGCCGGCCGGCAAGTTGCCGATGGCGACGGTTTCACCGGCCACTCCCGAGGAGGGCACCGGCCGCGGCAAAGAATTCATGGTGATTCCGGTATAATCCAGCAGATCTATGTCCCAGTGGCAGTTGTGGATGTCGAAGAGCATAGTGCGGGAGGCATTCGTCCAGTCGGTCACGTGCTTTTGCCCTCCGGTCAGATTCCAGATCAGCCAGGAATCGACGGTGCCGAAGCACAAATCCCCTTCCCGGATCAACGCCCAGGTCTCCGGCACCTCCTCCAGCAGCCATTGCCACTTGGTACCGGAAAAATAGGCGTCGATCACCAGACCGGTCCGCTCGGCCACCAGGGTGGTCAAGCCGTCCTGGCGCCACTGGTCGCACAGGGCGGCACTGCGCTGGCATTGCCAGACAATGGCATTGCCGACCGGGAGGCCGGTGTGCCGGTTCCAGGCTATGGCCGTCTCCCGCTGGTTGGTGATCCCAATGGCCGCCACCCGGGCCGCCGTCTCCGGATCGGCAAGCACCGCATCAATGCAGGCCATGGCGGCGTGCCAAATTTCCATTGGATCATGTTCCACCCAACCGGGGCGGGGATAGATCTGCGGCAGCGGGCGATAATGCACCGCCACCATCCGGCCTTCTTGGTCGAAAAGCGCCGCTTTAGTCCCCGTGGTGCCCTGATCGACGGCAAGGATCAAGGCGCCGTCAGCCTTTTTTCTCTTTTTCACTTCCGGCATGGTCCACCGCACCTCCAACGCGACTTACTAGCAGATATTTGCTTTTTTAGCGTGATATAATAGATTAACCTTCCGGCTTTCGGGCCCCGCTTTTATATTGAAATTTCCACAGAAAGAAGGGAAAGCCTTGCGCTTTCGTCCTTGCATCGACCTGCACGGCGGCATGGTCAAACAAATTGTGGGAGCCACCCTTTCCGACAAAGATCCCGGCTCCCTCATCGTCAATTTCGCCAGCCGTACCTCCCCGGCCTATTATGCCGAGCTCTATCGCCGTGACAGGCTGCCGGGAGGACATGTGATCATGCTCGGGCCAGGCAACGAAGAAGCCGCTCTCACCGCCCTGGCGGCCTATCCCGGCGGACTGCAGGTCGGTGGGGGCATCACCCCGAAGAAAGCCGCTCACTTTCTGGAGGCGGGAGCCAGCCATTGCATCGTCACCTCCTATATTTTCAGGGGTAGCCGCCTCGATTTTGACCGTCTGGCGGAACTGGTGCAAGCCGTCGGCCGGGAGCGTCTGGTCATCGATTTGAGCTGCCGGCGGGGAGAAGACGGTTTATATTATGTAGTCACCAACCGCTGGCAGGTGTTCACCGAGGTGACTATCGTCCCCGACACTCTGGAGCGCCTGGCCGGCTATTGCGCCGAATTTTTGATCCACGCCGCCGATGTGGAAGGCCGCCGCCGGGGCATCGACGGCGAGCTGGTCGAACTTTTAGGAAAGATTTCCCCCTTGCCGGTCACCTATGCCGGCGGGGTGGCCTCCCTTGCCGATCTGGATCTGGTGCGCGCTCTCGGCAGCGGCAGAGTGGACCTGACCATCGGCAGCGCCCTGGATCTCTTCGGCGGGAGCATTCCTTATGAAGCAGTGGTGCGCTGGCAAAGAGAGGAAGAGAAGCGCCTCTCCGGAGAGAAGCGCCTCTCCGGAGAAAAGTTCCCCTCCGGCTAACAGAAGCGTCTCTCCCAGTCCAGCAAGGCTTGTTTGCGCTCCAGTCCCCAGCCGAAGCCGCCCAGTCCGCCCGCCGACCGAATCACCCGGTGGCAGGGGATAACAATGGCCACCGGATTGGCTGCACAGGCGGCTCCCACCGCCCTTGCCGCCCCCGGGGAGCCGCACTCGCGGGCCAGCCGACCATAGCTTATGGTTTCTCCCGGAACGAGCTGCCGCATGCGCTGCCACACCCGCTTCTGAAAAGGAGTGGGTTCCAGGTCGAGCGGCAAAACCGCCAATTCCTGCCACACTTGCCGGAGGCGCGGCCCTGATTCCAGATAGGCCTTGATCAGAGCGGCAGCACTCCCGGCCGGCAGGTGCGGCTCCGTCTCTACCCGTCCGGCCGCCTCGCTCAGGTGCGGGAAAGCGGTGCGGAAAGCGGATATGGCCTCTTCCCGGTCCGCACCGATGCCGGTAAAGAACAGCCCCCGGGCCGTTTCAGCCGTGATTATCCAACCGATGAAAGAACGGAAACAGCAGAGATGCACCGGCACAATCTGTTTCAATTATCTCCCAGCTCCATACTAAAGGTGATCTGCACCGGATGTGGAAAAAACATGGCGGAGGTGGAAATTCATGCGCTTTCTCCATCGGGCTGTCGGCGCCGGACACCCTCTTGGCCATCATGTTTTCCATCCGTTGTCTTTGGGCATGTTCGTGGCGATCGTCATGTTATTTTTCACCGCCGCCTGCAGCGCACCTGCCGCCGCTTTTACCGAACACTGGCTATATGCGGAAAGCGAGCATTTTTATATCTATTTCCGCCCCGAACACCAGGAGATCGCCGCCCGCCTTTTGGCAATTGCCGAGGCTGAGCATCCCAGGGTGACAGCCTGGGTCGGCCATGTGCCGGAAGATAAAGCCCACCTCATCATCGCCGACGAAAGCGATATACCCAACGGCCAGGCCGTCTATTTATACCGGCCTCTGACCATCCTCTTCCCCGTCTTTCCCGGCAATTACACTGCCTACTTTACAGGGCTCGGTCCCCGCATCGACGATCCCTTGCGGCTATTGTTCATTCATGAATATACCCACCTGGTACATATGGACATGAACCGAGGCGCCTCCACTTTGGTGCGCCGCACCTTCGGCAAAGTTCCCCTCTTGTCCACCCCGAATGCGCTGCAACCACCCCTGGCGCTCGAAGGATTCGCGGTCTTGGCCGAGACGGAATTGACCACCTCCGGGCGGGGCCGGGATCCGTATTATGAAATGTTCCTGAGGACCGCCTTCCTCGCCGGCAAGGAAATGCGGCTGGATCAGGCCATAGGCCATTATCCCCATGACTTTGACCCGGCCGGAGGGCCATATCTCTACGGCCTGGCTTTCCTGCAATACCTCTCTTCCACCTATGGCCATGACCAACTGCGGGAAATCAATTATTCCTTTATTCAGCAGCCATACCTCTGGGGCAACGCCTTACGGCGGGTGCTGGGCAAAGATATCGAGGAGCTGTGGGACGATTGGCAAAACCAAGCCCGCCGCCGCTATGCGGCAGAGGCTGAAGAGGTGGCCGCCCTCGGCCTGAGCGAGCTTAAGCCGCTGGACAGCCGGGGAGAATATGCCCTGCATCCGGCCGTCGCCCCCTATGGAAACGCCGTCGCCTATTACACCAGGGGCGAAGTCCACGAAAGCATCCGCCTTATCGGCCCCGCCGGGGATAAGGAGCTGACGACGGCCGTTGCTATGGCCGGAGGCAATATCGCCTGGTCGCCTGACGGGACAAAAATATATTACAGCCGCCTGAACGGTGACAGAATGGATACAGAATATGGCGACATCTATTATTGGGATCTGGCGGCGGGAAAAGAGAAGCGCATCACCTACGGCAAGAGAGCCACGGCACCTGCTCTCTCGCCGGACGGCCACCGGCTTTTATATGTCTCCAAAGCCGATCCGCCGGCTACCCGGCTGGTGATCCACGACCTGAGAGACGGCCTGGAGAAGGAATTCCAACCTGCCCTCGCTCTCCCGCAAGAAGCCGTCATCATCTCGGCCTCCTATGCCCCGGATGGTGACAGGCTGGCGGTCACTGTCTGGCAGCCGGGCGGCTATACCGATATTTACCTGGCGGACCTGAAGACCGGAGCCGCTCAGCCTTTGATGTACGATCAGGCGGTGGATGAAAACGAAGCCTGGTCCCCGGATGGACGCTTCCTCTTCTATGATTCCGATCTGTCGGGTATTTATAACATATATGCATACGACACCGTCACCGGCAAGCACTATCGTCTCACCAACGTTCTCACCGGCCTCTTCACGCCCGCTCCGGCGCCGGACGGTCAAAGCCTCATCTGCTCGCAATATACCGCCGACGGTTTCCAACTGGCCTCCCTCCCGCTGGTGCCGAGCACCTGGATGGAGGTGTCGCGCCCGCTCGCCCACACCCCACCGCAGCCGAAGCCGGATATCTACCCCATGCCCCCGGCTAAAGTCTACTCGCCCCTTACCACACTCGCCCCCACATACATGCTGCCTTTCCCGGACGACGAGCGGACCAATGCTGTCGGCATCTTCACCTCCGGACAGGATGTGCTGAGCACCATCGGTTATAGCCTCAGCCTTTCTTACCACCCCCAGGGAGGCTTTGGCTATAAAACGGCCTTTACCCATCTCTTCGGCCGGAGCAAACAGTGGCAGCTTACCGTGCAGGCCGAGCGGGTATTCAATAACAAACTTATAGAGCAACAAGGCTTGAGCCTGGCCTATAGCTGGGGCGGCTCAAGGTACCAACAACAGCTGGCCGGTGCCCTTCTCCGGGCCAGAGCGGGGCAAAATGCCCGGCGCCCCTGGACGCCGGTATATCTGCTGGCCTGGCAAAAGGCCTCTCTCACCGGTTCCGGCACTCTGACGCGGCTCGGTCTCTCCTCAGTCACATTAACTCGCCTGCCGGCAGAAAAAATCGAATCGTGCGTCTATACCTTCGACAATACCATATATAACCGCCGCCATCGCTTCATGATCAAAGGAGGGGCGGCCTTCGCCGGCGGCGCGGGCCTGGTGCCCATCGGCGGCACCAATTCCGACTTCATGGTCAGAGGAAGCGGAGAAAAATCGGCAGATCTGCTAAGTGCCGGCTTATCAGGACAATATGAGCTGCGTTTCCCCATAAAGAAAGGGTTTGCCGACTCGCCCGTCTTCGTGGCGGAGGCCACTGCCGGTATCTTCACCGACGTGGCCTGGACCGGCCACATTGACGAGAAGAGTGTCACATTGGACCTGGAGAACCATGTTTTGTTGGCCAGTGCCGGTCTGGAAACAGGAATCCGCCTCTATCTGGCATATAACACACCTGTCGAAGTGCGCCTGGGAGCAGCAAAACCGTTGACCGGCAAAGAAGTACCCTGGTCGGTTTATTTACGGTTCATCATACCAAACATCTGAGACATAGCGCTCCGGCGCCGCAATTAACCCAAAAAGAGGTAATCGTCATGCAGAAAAATCGCCATCCGGCTCGCTTCTGGATCAGCCTTTTTTGGGCTCTGATAGTTCTCCTGGGCTTCCCCGGCTTATCCTTAGCCGGAGCGCAGGCTCTCTCCCTCACCCCTGCACCGGTCCCGGTGGCGGCCGATTACGGCTGGAAAGCCTGCGACAATAATGATGATCCTGCTTGTGCTCCAGGAACGGCCACCCCCACCCCGCCTACATATGATAAGGAAGACCAGGATGGCAAAAAACCTGTTCCCGTTACCCCAACGCCGCAGCCGGTGAAACCGGTGAAGCCGGACAGCAGTTCCAAGAGCAACCTCAAAAAAGCGGATTCCGGGGGCGGCTTCTTCAGCCGCCTGGCGGCAGAAATTATTTCCGAAATGGTGGCTCGCGCCTTATATGCCTCCTACCACAAAAACAGCTCTCTGGCGCTGAATGCCGGAGCTCTCTCCCGGCGGAGCGGCCTGGATCTGGAACTGGAATCGCGCTTCGGCATCCTGCTGAGGTTGCTCGCCGCCGAAGAGCGGATCGGTTTTTATACCGGTTGGCGGCTCTACCTCTCGCCCGAGCGGCACAATGGCCCTTATCTCGGCTGGTATTTCGGAGCGCACAGCCGCGCCAAACCATATCCGCACAGCAGCTACCAGATCGGCGGCACCTGCGGCTACCGCCAGCTGTTTTTCAACATTTTCTTTTTTGACTTTAATATCACGCATCTGACCGAGACGGCGGGCCTCCGGTCCGAAACCCAGATCCGCCCCCTGGTGGGGATCAAATGGTAAGCTGTTGACATGCTCCCGCGGCTATAGCTTTACGCTCCGGGGCCGCCGTCAGGCCAGGCGGCGGCGGTCGCAGGGCACCAGTTTCGACCAGTCCGGAGCCGTTTCATATAACGGCAGCTCATCGGGGAGGAGCATGCCGATGATATTCCTCGCTCTGCGGCGGAACCTGAGTTGCCAGTGCCCGTCTCTTATCGGCTCAAGCGGCGCCAGGGTACGATAGGTCACATATGGCACCCCTTCCCTCCGCCTGGTCACCATGGCGCTGTGATCAAACAAACCGTCGCCGTCCCAATCGTAAAAGATCACATCGCCCAGGCGCAGGCGGCCGGCCAGCCGGGGGTAGTTCTGCAAATCGAGCCTCACCCCCCCGTTGAAAGCCAGATAACGCTCAAGCAGCGCCGGCAGCGACCAGGTGCAGGACCACCAGTCGTTCTGATCCTCATCAAAGGGTGCCGTGCCTCTATGCCTATACCACCATTCGCCGTCATAGCCGGAATAGCGATAATCCATGTTCCACCCGCCGGCCAAGAGGCACTGAGAGGTAAAATTGGTGCAGTCCCCACCGCCCCCGGCCGTATCCATGTTGGCAAACTGCGGGTTGGGAGCAAAAACATGGCGATGGCCATACTGCACCGCTCTGTTGCGGTTATATTGCAGAGCTATGGCCATCGCCTCCCCTTTTCTTCGCTACATTATTATATATATGCTCTAGCGGCGCAGCAAAGCATCGATAGCGACCTGAAAATCGGCATGCACCTGATTCAGCACCAGATCGGCGCGCAACTCACCTCTCAGGACCTGGAACAGCATGCTGTTCTGCCGCTCCTGGGAACGTGGGAACAAGGCGGGGGCAATGGCATCGTAGGCCTGGTTTTTATACACATCAGCCGTGGTGTTGGGCAGCATCTTATACCAGTCCACGAGGAGCGGCTGGGTCCTCGCCACCTGCTGCTGCACATCGGTGCGCGGCGGCAGGCTCCAGAAGAGACCGCTGATATGAACGCTGATATCCCGGCTCAGCATCCAGGAGACGAAGGTCCAGGCCGATTGGCTGTCCCTGGCTGTCTTGGGAATACGCAGGTACATGTATGGCTGGGCCCGCACCACCGTCTGACAACTGGAGCAGCGCTTGGGTGCAAAGGCGCCGAGCACATCGGCCCCTCTGGCGGCAATGTCGGCCAGCTGTCGCCCGACGGTGGGGGTGCCGTAATACATGGCCGACTGCAAGGGAAAGCGCCAGTCATAGGTGCTCCACACCGGATGGTCCGCCGGACGGGAAGCCTGGAACAAAGCGGCCATAAATTCCAGCGCTTCGACGGCGGCCTTGGAATTGAGGAGCGATCTGCGCCCGTCGGTGGAGATGAAGCGGCCGCCGTTCTGCAACAGGAGACATTCAAAAAAGGTGCCGTTCCAGGAAGTTTCCAGACCTGCCCGGCGACTGGGCGGACCCATGGTGAGTTTAGTCACCGCCGCCTCCAGATCTTCCCAACTGGAGGAGACGCTTCTGGCATCCAGGCCGGCATCGCGGAAATAGACCTTAAAATAGCTCATCCCATAAGGAATGATGGTCAACGGCAAGCCGATGACGGCTCCGGAGCGGCTGTCGCGGTCGTAAAATTGCTGCATCATATTGCGGCGATCGGCCCACCGGTCGATAAAACGATCGAGCGTCGACAAGTATTCAGCATCAACGTCGCCGATGATGACATCAGGACCTCTACCCTGCCTGAGCTGTTCTAAAGCCTCTTCCATATTGTTCCGGCCGATATACTCGATGTTCACCTGAATTTTGGTTTCCTTGGTAAAGCGGTCCAGCAAGGATTGGGTCTGGTCGACCTGGCCCGACTGGCCGTAGCCGCCATAAAACAGGCGATAAAAGGACCACACCTCAATCTGCCGGGCGGCCTCCAGCCCACCGGTGCCGGCGGTACAGATGATCAGCAGTGCCGCCCCCATGACCAGAGCAACAAGAGCTTCCTTCTTCATGAACGGAAACACCTCCACGATTTTAGAATTTTGTCGCCGGTCGGCTATCCCGCCGCCAGTGGGTGGGCCTCACCGTTATTCCGCCGCGCCTGCCAAGCGCAGGCATTCCGGCCAGCGCCGGCGGTATACCTGGCGGCCGAATTCAACCAGATCCGGGATAAGAAAGAACATCCCTCCTCCCCGCCAACGATTTCCGGCTTGTATGTAATCAGCCACCGCTCTCTGTAAACTGGTTTGCCTCGGGGCTGTGGCCGGATCGAACTCATCCTGCAGGAAAATAAACCACAAACCATCCCGGCCGCTGGAGAGCACCGGGAAGAGGTATATTTCTCTCTGGAAAGCGGCCAGGTTGTCCGAGGAGAGGGTGATCTCCTGCAGCTGATTGTTGAAAATCCAGGAACTGGAGGTGATGGCATTCACTTTCTCCTCGGGGAAAAAGCGGGCAAAAAACGGCGGTGCCTGCTCAAAAGAGGCGCGACAAACCTCGGGCGTCATGCCGCCGCCGGCGGGAATGTGCATGTCGAGCGTTTTGTCTCCCCGGCGCAGGACGCATTGCCATTCATCGAGGTTTAGCTCTACCTTCCGCCTCAGGGCCATGCCGAAAGGAGAGACAGGATAGCCACTTACCGTGCGCTCGCCATATTCCATCTCCGACAGCCAACTCCCCGGCAGCTCCGAATTCGGCTCCTTGCCGACGATGTAGCCCTCGCCGTTGAAAAGCCAGCCGGCGGCGGCCAAAGCCAGGGTGCAACCGGTCTTCATATGGCGGTACACTTCCACGGGCAGCTGAAACGGCTTGATCCTATACTCAAAGCGGCCGAGGCGGAAGAGTTGGCCGGCAGTATAGTGGCGCAGCCAGTAGATCTGCTTGAGGGAAATGCCGTATTTGCCGCCCGTAGCGCGGTAATAATTGCCGGCAAAGCAGGCGATCTGCAGGCAGGTCTCCCGGCTGACTTCCGCCGGCACCCCCATCTTCCGGTGCACTTCCTTCACCCGGGGCACCATGGCCAAACCGACCAGGAGATAAAAAAGACCGGCTTCGTCGCCCAGCACCTGCGTCAGGTAAGGCCATTCGCCGGTTTTACCATAATCTTCATGGTCGTATAACAAACAACAGCAGTGCCAGTAAAGCTGCAGCAAGGCCGGATTGTTTTCCACCCGCCCGGCAAAAGCCGCCAACTCCTCGCCGGCGGCGGCGGAAAGGCCGCACCAGCGGCTGTCTTCAAGGATCTGCTCGCGGGAGGGCAGCGGCCGGGGACAAGCCGCCAGGCCGGCCATCGACTCCTCCCAATAAGGCTGCCAGAGGGCGGCGCTGTCGGTGATGTGCAACTCTTCCAGAACTTGCGACAAAGTCAGCGGTCCAGGCATATGCGGTGATGCCCTCCCAGTCTAATTGTTCCCGGCCATCACCGCCTGCCCGACACCGTCGCCGGTGGCCACGGCCCGGAATTCAATGTATTGGGGAGGCGGCAACACAATGGAGCTTTCCGGAGGAAAACGCCAGTAAACCTGATGCACGGCCGGGGTGAAAATCATGCCTTCTTTTTCGGCCTTTACATCCCATTCCCTGCCAAGTCTGTCTATCTGCCAATAACCGTTTTCGTTGGTCAGCACTTCAAAGCGATGATCATTATTATGCTTCAACATGAAAACCAGGTGCACGCCGCCCACGCCCCGGCCTTCAGCATCGACCACCCGTCCGGAAATAAAATACCCGGAGGCCGGTCTGGTCTTCATATATTGCTCCGCCGGTGTCAGATATGACAGCAGCTGGGCGTTGCCTTCCTCGAAATCCGTCACCAGGCCGACGCCGTTGTTCACCCCCGCCTGCTCATATGCCATTTCAGACAACCCTACGCAGTTGACGCTGGAGCTCGCGCCCCCACCTTTTACGCTGTCGCCGCGCCAGCCTTCCAGGATGGGTATGGGCGACGTCCAGAGCTTGTCCCAAGCATAGCCGGTACCCGCCTCAGCCGCTTTCTCCACCACTTCCACCACTATCTGCCGCTGTTCCTTGGTCAGGGCTCCGGAGTGCGGCTCTCTCGCCCCCATATAAAGGCCGTCCGGACCGAAACTGTGGAGGTCGACATATAGCCGGCGGGCCACCCCGTCGTTCAAAGCTTCCACGACATTATAGGGCACGCCGTCTTTTTGCCGCTCGCCGACGTATACACCCACATGACCGGGCCGCCAGCCTTTGGTGCAGGTGATGAAAGGAAAGGTGTTTATAAAGCGGGGCGGAATATAGCTGCAGGACATGCGGAAGAGCAGATCGCCCGGTTGCGGATGACCGAAATCCTGCGGCGGTTCGGAGGATAATAGCGTATAGGAAGGCGGGGTGTCAGTGGCTAGACTATCCCATAGACTGATGCTTTCGCCGGCCGCCGGTCCCCCGGCCGCCGTTCGGATAATGGACAACAACGTGATTATAAACAATATTTTTATTTTATATCTTTTATAACCCGCGCAGCTCGAAGGCATGTCGGCGTCCCTCGTAATTTATACCTTACCATTTCCAAAAGTCTTTGAGAAGGACTTTAGTAGGTTTGCAAGTAAAGTAAACCACGGCCGTATGCCTTATTATAACCCTTTCGGAAACTCGGGATGACCGAGATATGGAAGGGCCGAGGGGCAGAATGACCTCCGAGAAGGAGAGTAAATCATTATGATGGTGTAAAGGAGTTAATTTCGGTGGGTCGGGTATTTGTGAAAAACCAAGATGGAACACCCCTTTCTCCTTGCCATCCGGCTC
>DULU01000090.1 GCA_012840225.1 Bacillota bacterium | reverse complement strand
GGCGGGCGGAACGGCTGCTGAGGCGTGGGGAGGTTGCCGGACCTCCGCCGCCGGGAGTGATAGCGCAGCAGAACGCCGACGGCGGGGCACGTTGCCCCTATGCCGAAACAGCCATGTCGAGCAGCGGCGCCACCAGCAGAATGCTCTGCTACATGGTTTTCTATGGCTTGGGTGAAACGACGGCCTGTCGCCGGGGAGTGGAGTTCGCCTGGCAGCATCAGCAACCCGACGGGCGTTGGTCTGAGGCGCCTGTGCCCGAAGCCGCATCGCCGCCGCCGTGGTTCATACCCGGCCATCTGCCGGTAGACCTGTGGGTGACGGCAAACATGGCGGCAGCGCTGGCCGCTCTCGGATATGGTGACGAGCCGCGATTGCATAAAGCCGTAGCCTGGACTGAACAGCATCTCCTCCCCGACGGCAGCTTTCCCGGTTATATCCACACTTCTTATGGTATGGCGGCGGCGCAATATCGCTTGGGTGCCACTGAGCGCGCCGAGACGCATCTGCGCCGGGCGCTGGCCTTTCTGAAACCGGAGACAGATGTCCATGAACTCCTCTGGGGACTATTATGCTTTTTTATCGGCTCCATCCCGAAGGAGCACCCCACGGTGCATGCCTATTTGAGCCAACTGGCCGATACACAAGGGGAAGACGGCCTTTGGCCGACGGTTTACGGTGATGCCGCAGAAGAAATGGCAATGGAAGCGCTGGAACTTCTGCATGCTTACCGCTACCTTACATAGCAAAGAGGGGAGATAGGGGATGGAGTCGGAACGCCATATCGATCAAGCAGCTTTGCAAGACGTGCTGCAAAAGATACTGCCAAGCCTTCAGGGGGTCCTTGGCAAAGACGATTACAGGCTGGTCGGCACGGCTGCGGCTTTGCTTCATGGCTGCGAGGTGCCGGTGGAAGATATAGATTTCCTGGCCCGCCGGCGATCACATGTCGACGCCTTTGCCGCCGCCTTGTCCAATTATGCCTGTCTGGTCCCACCTACATTTGTGCAGTGGTCCCCGCCGCCTCACGAAGCCGGCCAATACTGGTGCTGCTACTTGGTGGACGGGATCTGTGTGGAAGCGAGTACGGTGGAGGTGAGTGTTACATCTGATTTCCTTGAAGTGTCGGGAGCTGGGCTATGGACTCATTATACCGATATAAAGGTAGGGGCCTATTATCTGCCCACCGTCAAGCTGGAGCTGAGATTGGCCACAGAATTGCAGCGGCACCGGAAACAAAAGTATGAACCCATCCTTGACCGGATGGCGAAGAACGGCTGCGATCTCGCTCTATTGAAACGCGCTATGGAGGCATGCCGGGTGCCTGCCGAGCGGCAAAACGAAGTTTTGTTGAGATTGGCCGGCCGGCATTAGTAAGTAGAAGGGGGGTTATATATGCCCGAGGAAATATTCGCCGCGGAGGTGGCTGCCAACCAAGCCAACTGGGAGGCCCGCGCCATGTTGCATGCCAAGTTCTCATTCTATAATGTAGACCGGTATGTTGCCGAGCCCGAGCTGATCTCCGGTGTCGTGGAGTGGGACAGGCGCATTTTGGGTGATGTCAAGGGATTGGATATGCTCCACCTGCAATTCCATATCGGCACGGATAGTCTTTCTTGGGCCAGGCTGGGGGCACGGGTAACGGGGCTGGACTTTTCCCGTGAATCGTTGCGGGCGGCCGAGGAGCTGTGCCGGCGGGCGGGAGCCGAGGTAACATTTGTGCAGGGTGATGTCCGTCGGGCGCATCAACTGCTCAAGCGCCAGTTTGATATTGTATATACCAGTGTGGGTGTGTTGTGCTGGCTGCCGGATATATATGCGTGGGCTGAGGCAGTTGCTGCCTGCGTTCGGCCGGGAGGGCGCTTCTATATCCGGGGTGGTCATCCGCTCATTTCCACCTTTGAGTATGGTCGGGACGATACGCTGTTGGTTTGCCGTTCCCATTACTTTACCGATGGTGGCTGGACTGGCAGCTATTTCCGTGGATGGTAGAAGGACAAGACGGAAAGTGGCGTTTTCCGCCCGGTCATCCTCGTCTGCCGCTGTCGTTTTCCATTTTGGCCGAAAAGTTTTAACACAGGAGGTAAAATAATGGACACTATGCTCGCCGCCATTATTGAACGCCCGCACCACCTGGAATTGCGCCGGGTGCCTGTGCCGGACATCAAACCGGATGAAGCTCTAGTGAAGGTAGCGGCTTCGGGTATCTGCGGCACTGATTTACATATTTATGAAGGTCAGTTCATATCCCGCTATCCGCTGGTGGCCGGACACGAATTTGCCGGCATTATAGTCAAGACCGGTGCCGAAGTGGAAGGCTTCGCTCCCGGAGATATGGTCGCCTGTGATCCTTCAATTTATTGTGAGCATTGCTATTACTGCCTGCGCAACCGGCAGAATCACTGCGAAAACTGGCAGGCTTTAGGCGTCACCCGCTGGGGAGGCTTTGCCGAATATGTGGCCGTACCTAAGCAATGCCTGCATAAAGTGAAGAGCTGCTCCTTGCCGGAAGCGGCCTTCATTGAGCCTTTGGCCTGCGTTGTGTGGGGGCTGGAGCAAGCCCGGCCGGAACTTGGCGATCAGGTGTTGATATATGGCGCCGGCGCTATCGGACTCTTGCACCTGCAAATGGCTTTGCGCACCGGCACCTCTGCGGTGACCGTAGTCGACAAGCGAACAGACCGTCTGGAACTGGCCAGCCGACTAGGGGCCGCCCGGACGGTGCCGGCCGACGGCCACGAGGACCACACCTTAAAAGAGCTGGCACCGCGCGGCTTTTCCCTGGTGATCGATGCCACCGGTGTTCCGGCGGTGGTGGAAAAGGCGCTGGGCCAGGTGCAAAACGCCGGGAAACTTTTGATCTTCGGCGTGTGTCCTCAGCAGGCCCGGATCAGCATCAGTCCATATGAAATATACCGGCGGGACTTAAAGATCATCGGCTCCTTCGCCATCCGCAAGACCTTTGCCCAGGCGGTGGACCTTATGGAGTCCGGCGCCGTCGATGTGCTTCCGCTGATAGGCCGCACCTTGCCTCTCACCGGGCTGCCTGATGCCCTGGAGGAGATGGCCGCCGGCAAAGCGCCGATGAAGCTGCAGGTGCAGATGGGGGAGTAAGTCGGAAAATGGAGTGATCTGCAGTGGCCAAGGAGTACCGCCATTTAAGGGTGCTGAGGGAGCAACTGGAAAAAGCTGTCGCTACCGATGTCAAAGAGCAGATACTATCCGGTATGGATTACATCAGAGAGGGGAGCTCTCCGGAAGTCAAGGCCAAATGGGCATACGAGCTGATGGAACGGATGAACCGGCTGCTCGATGCCGATACCTGCATCAAAGTGCGAGAGAAATGCGCCTGCGTGCTGTCCAATGAAAATTCCATATATGCAAAGGGCTTCCGGAGAATCAGACGTCAGTATCCCGACGACCATGAATACCTAAGAGAAGTGGTGGCCTATTTGAATAGCACCAAGCCTTTGCGCCGCTGTGGCGCAGTGTCCCTGGAGGGAACGGATATCCACTCGGTGATAGGGCGGGGTGCATGCGCTTGCCCGGTAATAGCTAAAGGGTTGGGGCAGCTGGATCACCCTATGCCAAGGACCTGGTGCCATTGCTGCAAAGGCAGCCTGCTCAGTGTGTACGAGCATGTTTTCCCCGGCCGCATGTGTGAGATGGAAATCGCCGCCACGGTAGCTTCCGGGGCCGATGAATGCCGCTTTATCACACGATATCGTTAGATAAGGGATCGGAATCATGGGTGCGAAAAATGTCGACGAGCAGGTATTGCAGGTGACTAAAGAGGCCGCGGTTCGTTTCCTCCTGCACCGGCAGGGATTGCTCTCCTCGGATGCCGGTCCGCACTCCATGTCTTGTCTTTTAGCCGGCTGGGCCGGCAGCGGCGGCGCCGAAGTGGCTGAAAATTTGCTGCGCAACGGAGAGTTCGCCGGAGCCGAGCAGAAGATCCCGCCTACCGGTTGGACAATCTATGGCCAGAGCGTGCAGACCGGTGCCAGCAGCATCACGGTGGTGGACGCCGACGATCCGCAAAAGCGGGCGCTCCGCATTGTCGACGGCGTCTCCATCAGCCGTGGGGCGCAAGGTGAGGCCGGTCTCTATCAGACGGTGAACGGTGTGCCCGGGGAGACCTACAAAGCCAGCGTGTTCGTGAAAGCGGTACCCGACGGATTGGCCAACGGCGCTTTCCTGCAAATGCGCTTTTTACCCAGCAACCAGCTGAAGCAGGTGGAACTCCTCGCCACCAGCACCACCGAATTTGAGGAGTTTGCGGTGACCGGGGTGGCGCCAGCCGACACCACTCAAGTGCGCATCTACATATGGACCAACGCTCCCGGCACGGCCAAATTCCTGCTGCAGAAAGCCGTTTTGGTGCAGGTGAAGCCGGAAGTGGAAGAAGTATGGACGGTGGAACAGGTGAAAAAAGGTATTCAGGCCCGCTTGGGCGAGTTGCGCCCGGGGCAGGTGGTGCCCAAGGTAGAACTTTATATCACTGCCGAAGATATTGAGAGAGCGCGGCGCAACGCCGCAGAGCATGACTGGGCGCGCCGTCTGGTCGACAGTCTGCTGCGCGAAGCCGACTACTGGGCTGCATTGCCGGATGAATGGTATCGCAACATCGTGCCGCCTCCCGGCTCCCTTTTTGCCTACGGGCAAACCGGTTGTCCCATCGACGGCTCAAGCTGGCCGAGCTTCGGTGGTGGGGGGACGGCCGACTTTTCCCGTCCCAAGACATTGCGCTGCCCCAACGGGCAGATCATCAAGTTCGACGATCCGTCTTCGCCCTATTACGACAGCGGCAACGGGGTGGTGATCAACGGTGTCCGCTACTATATGCGGGGCATCTGGAATGCCTATGTCACCAACCAACTCGCCGGCTGGGGCAACGACGGCATACTGCAGAAGCTGGCTTATGCCTATGCCTTGACGGGGAACGAGAAATACGCCGATAAAGCTGTCCTCATCATGGATCTCCTCGCTACCCTTTCGCCTACCACCATCGGTCCGCGGGACTTTGCCACCTCGGATACGCAGGTGCAGGGGCGGCTGCACTGGCTGACGAGCATCGTGCACCGGGCCAAAGTGCGGATCATGATGGCCTATGATCTGGTGTATCATTCCGGCCGCATGCATCAGCCGTCGGTCTCAAACCCGGGAATGACCAATGCCGAGAATATTGAAAAGAACCTCATCATGGACTATCTCTTCGGTGAGTTCGACCCCCGGGAAGGCAAGTTGCGCTCGTTGCACAATCATGAGGCTGATTCGGTCCGGGCTATGCTGGGGGCCGGCATCGTGTTGGGCAATCCGGACTGGATCCGCTGGGGCGCCGAAGAGCTGAATTATTTCCTGACCAACACCATCAACCGGGACGGCATGTATTATGAAACGTCCCTTTCCTATTCGGAGTTCGCCCGCAGCGTGTTCCTGGATATGATAGAGATGGCGTATAATTACGATCCGCAGAACTACGCCACTGCTCCCAGGACCGACCAATACCCCTCGCGTCGGGATTTTCCGTATGAGCTGAACTACTATGATCACCCGCATATCCGCCATTTTGTTTTCGGCTACCGGGAAAAGCTGGATGCCGGCGGGCATCTGCCGGCCTACGGCAACTCCGGGATGCCTTTGCACCAGGCGGTTCCCGGTACGGTTAATCTGGCTACCTGGCAAGCCGTTCTGCGCTTCCGGGAGCGGACGGCGCTGCCGGAATGGAAAGAGATATATGAAAAGTGGTTGGTGGAGACGGAAAGCCAAGTGTCCGGCAACCAATATGATCTGTGGGCGCTCTTTCACGCCGAGCCGTTGCCGGCGGCAGCCTTACTGGCAGCCAAAGGGGGGACCGGGCAATCGGATCTCTTCGGTGCCGCCGCTCTGGCTATCTTGCGGAGCGAGACCGATCCCACCTGGGCCGTGGAGATGCGGGGCGGTACCACTCTCCCGCACGGCCATGACGATGTCCTGGGCATGAACCTATATTCCGGCGGCTACCATCTGACCTGGGACATCGGCTACGGCGTCTTTGGTTCCCACGTTCACCTTGGATGGGGGACAAGAAGCATTGCCCACAACCTGGTGGTGGTCAATGAAGGGCTGAACCGGAACAACCAGACTCACCAGGTTGGTCCGGGCGCTTCCGTCCTGGCCTTTCTGAACGGCAAGGCCCTTGATCTGGTGGAGATGGATGCTGCCCGGCACTACCTGCCGGCAGATGGCTTGCATACCTATCGCCGCACCTTGCTCCAGGTGGAGACGCCGGCCGGACCTTATCTGGTGGACCTGTTCCGGGTCGGCGGCGGGCGGACTCACGACTATTCTTTCCATGCCCGCTCGGCGGAGGTGGAGTATATAGGGTTGACGCCGGCTCTTCATCCCACCGCCTGGACCCTCGCCGGTCTGGCGCAGCCGGAGGCCACTTTTGATGCTCCGGGGCGGAGTTGGGGCGAGAGGATCATCTCCGGGGAGTATATCAAAAATCTGGGCATTCCCGGCGAGGAGATCGGTCCTCGCGGTTGGGTGCCGCCGCCCGGAAATGGTTATGGCTTCATACACTCCCTGCGCACCGCTACACCGGCAGACTCCTGGCAGGCTACCTGGAATACCGATACCGGTTTCAAAGTGCGCCTGACCGCGGTTCCCAAAGCGGATGAGGCGCAGAAGCTCCAGGTTTTCGACGGATTGGGCCCGGATCTGCGCGGGACCACGAAGCTGCGCTTCGTGATCGAGCGGAAGCAGAGCGAGGGAGACATGTCGCTGGAAAGCCTTTATACGCATATTCTGGAAGCCTACAGGCGAGATCCCGTGGTCCGGGAAGCCAGGCAGTTGCCCCTCCAGGCAGGCGGGGCCGACAGCGTAGCCCTGGTAATCGATCTGCATGACGATGCCGGCATGCGGGACTACCTCTTCTACGGCGGTCCGGCGTCAGTGGAGGAAGTGACTGCCGGCGAGATGAGTTTCCTCGGCCATAACGCCCTGCTGCGGGAAACCGATGGGGAACTGAAGCTCCTGAGCCTGCTTGGATCCCATCGTTTCTCGGCTCTGGGCTGGCTGGTGGAGACCACGCCTTCCTGGACCGGCCGTCTCACCGAGGTGACCGCAGCCGGCAGGTACTTCCAGGTCGATGCCGCTCTGCCCGGCGGCACTATCTTAGCCGGCTTGCCGGTGCTGATCGACAACCCGGCGTACAAGCGGAACAGCGTTTATCTGATTCAAAACACCGCACCGCTCGCCGGCGGCACCCGCCTCGATGTGGGCGATGTCACGTTCGATCTGGCCCGGGCCAAAGTGGAGAGAGCCTTAACCAGCGGCCTGGTCACCTCCAAATCGCCTCTGCCCACCGGTCATGCATATAGCCTCAGCACCGATTACCTGGCCGGGCGGCAGTTTCTGATCACCCGGACGGGAGCGGCATATCAGGTCGACACTGTGCCGGCCTTCACGCAAATCCAGCTCAGGTCGCCCATCGCCGCCAACGAAATCATGCTGAATGATGATTTCGTCGTCCGCGACATTCAGCCTGGCGATACTTTCCTGATCCGCAATGTGGTGGAACTGGAACAGCTGGATGCGGCCACCTGGCAGGTGCGCCTCTCGGCGCCCGCCCGGATTAAGCCGCCGTTCCCGGTGCGGCAGGTGACCATCACTTCGGAAAAAGGCCTGCTGGAGTTGGCGGTGACGGACAATACCATCGAGCTTGATCCCCGACAGATCGGCACAGGTATCTTCGTGATGACTTGTCGATAGGAGCTCCAACGGCACTCCGGCCGGTGGCGACAGCCCAGGCTTGGCACAATTTGGTGGCGGAGGTGCGCCGGATCGGCCCCTCCGGCACCAAGGTTATCATGGTGACTCAATTGATTGCATGAGAGGAGATTAACCATGAACATCAAGCCGTCTGCGGCGGGCCGGGAAACTCTTACCTACTTTGTCGTCACCTTTGCCATCTCCTGGGGTGGCATACTGATCCTCGCCGGTCCTTATGGCCTGCCCGCCACACCCGAAATTGCCGAAAAGGCATGGCCGATTGTCTTTACCCCCTTTTTCCTGGGACCTATCACGGCCGGTTTGCTATTGACCGGACTTTTCTCCGGCCGGGCGGGTTTCAGAGAGCTTGGCGCCCGCTTGGGTAAGTGGCGGGTAGGTCCCGGCTGGTATGCCGTCGCTCTTCTGACCGCTCCTCTTCTGGTAGGTGCACTGGACTTATAGCTCTCCCTTTTTTCCAGGGAATTCCTACCTATAATGGTGACGGCGGAGGACAAGGTCGGCACCGTGATACAAGGTATTATCATCGGACTGGTATTCGGCGGCTTCCTGGAGGAGATGGGCTGGACGGGCTTTGCCGTTCCCAAACTGCGGCAGAACTATGGCGTCGTCACCACCGATCTCATCGTGGGTCTCCTGCATGGGCTGTGGCACTTGCTGCCCACCTATTGGTCTACCGGTGATGCTGCCGGGGCACTGTCTCTCTCTGATTTTATCCCGCCGTTATTTTTCTATGCCGGGGTGTTGCCGGCCTACCGGGTGCTGATGGTCTGGCTATATGACCGCACCGGGAGCTTGTTTTTGAACATCCTCATGCATGCCGCCCTGACCGCTGCCGCCCTCTGGATCCTTCTGCCGGCGGCGACCGGCGCCTCCCTCGTGATCTATTATCTTCTGTTGACGGCGCTGATGTGGGCGGTTG
>DULU01000089.1 GCA_012840225.1 Bacillota bacterium | reverse complement strand
CTGCCGGAGGTTTTACACATCGTCGTCCAGGCGCTTTTCGCCGGTCAACTCTTTCAGGCGGGTGATATCCTGGGTTATCTCGACTGTGCCGAGATATCGGCCCTCGGGATTGCGCACGGCGAAATAGCGGATCAGAATCAGCTTGTTGCCCAGGTTGATCCAGAACTCGGCCTGATGGCGCCGTCCCGCTTTAAAGTCGTCCAATATCTTATTCACCACGTGGACGCTTTTCTGCGGATGGCAGTTTTGCACCGCCCGACCGATGACGGATCTGGTGCGCACAAAGATGCGATCGGCGGTTTCGCTGAAATAGGCGACGCGATCATCTGCATCCACAAAGGTTATGTCTACGGGAAGTGTGTTGAACAGGCAGGTCAGCTGCTCGATGGTCAGCCGTCCCGACCCCAGATCGATGAGGCCCGGACCGCCCTCGCCGGCCGCATCGGCTTTCTCCGCTGCCCCGGCTCCGGGTGCACCGGGTGCGCCGCTCGCTGCCGCTTTCCCCATGAGGTGCGGGATAGGCGCCGGCTCGCCGAAGACATACCCGATCTCGTCGAACTCCCGTCGCATTTCCGGCCAGACGCTTCTCTCAATCACCTGCAAAGCGGCAGGGAAGAGGATTTTGTTCTCCTTCTGGAAGTGGCTGCTGAGGAACTCCTGCAGGGCGATGACATCGTCGATGAAGCCCGCCTTCCCTCCTTCATTGCCGGAGTTCAGGCGATCGATGGCGGCAAACAGCCGTCGCTTCATGTCTCTGATTACATCATGCTCCTGCCACATGATCGCCGGCGGCTGCACGATGCCACGCTTTTCCAGCTGTGGGAAGAGCACGTTTTCTTCCCTTAAGTAGTGGTTTTCCCCCACCTTCAGAAGGTCCCGCAGCTCCGCCAGCCGCTTCCGGCTCCCATCTTGCAACGGTGAGGCCAAAAGCCGGCGGAGCTCGTCCATCACCTCCAGAAATTGGCTGTGCTCTTTGGTCAATATGGCTATCGGATGCCCCGGCGGCAGACCGGCCGGCTCACTTTCGTCGAGCGATTCCTTCATCAGTTCCAGGTGGACGTCGCACATCAGCCGCAACTTTTCCGCCGGCAGCCCTTCTTCGACCAATTCCTGCTCCACTTCGGCTATCATGGTGGGGGTCAGGCCGGCCAATAGGTGGCGGAAAGCAGCTTTGATCTCCCCGACTTTCTCCGGAGTCTCGTGTACCTGGCGCAAGAGTTTCTTTAGGTTCTCCTTCTTGGTGATCAGTTCGCTCATGGCCTCGTCCTCCTTTTTGTTTCGATGGGCTTCATGCCGCTCACTTTTGGGTGATCATCTCGGATAGGGTTGTTCTGCTGAAAGCCTGCTTAATCATGACCGTGGCCTCGTTCAGGCGGCTATGCAGGGGACACAATTGGGTCTGATGGCTTTTCAGCTTCAGGGGGCAGCCTGACACCTCCTTGATCGGATCCACCGCTTCTATGATATCCAGAATGGTTATATTCTCCGGCTTTTGGGTCAGGGCCAGACCCCCGCCCCGACCCCGGCGAGCGGAAATCAAGCCGGCCCGGCACAAGCTCAACATCACTTTGGACAAATAAGGCAGCGGGATTCCTGTGGCGGCAGCTATCTGCTTATTTGTAAGGCTTGTACCCGGTTGCTGTTTAGCCAGGCAAACCATGGCCCGTAATGCGTATTCAGCCGTTTTTGATATCATGGCGGCACTTCTTTCTGTCTTTCCTACACTACCTACAATCCTGTCCGGGTGAGCAGCCGTTTAAAGATGATATGTATATCTTCATATATATCTTAGCATGACAATTTTCTTGATACAAGGAGCGTTGGTTTCCGGGCATTTACCGGTTCACGGTTTTCTGCGGGTATAGTCTATGGCTCCACAGGCTGTCATTTGCTCTTTTCGCTGATCACTTCGGCTTCTTTTACAAAGTCCAGAAGCAGGAGCTTGCGCTTCAGCTCTGCCGGATTCTCAAACCAACCCCTGACGATAACCTTGCTGTCGTGATAATCCACTTGATCCAGGCGGTGCGGCGAGTTGGCTTCTTCACAGGTGATCCACATGTGCAGGGTATGCCGGCGAGCTGTATCGGAGGTCACATCGATCATGCGCCCCAGTATAAGGTTGTGCAAAGCTTCCCATATATAGTCGAAAGCCATGCCGATCCAGAAAAGACAGAGCAGCACCACCATGGAGGCCAGGAAAGTGTCCGGCTCACCCATGCCGGAGGCATTTCCGCCAGGTTCCCAGAAAATGATGCGCAGGATCAGGACAAAAGGAAAAAAGAAGAAGGAAAAGATGGAATGGGGACGCCGCACCAGGTGGAATAGCCTGGCGTATTTCCTCCGGGCGGCGTCCCTTTTTCTCCATATACCCATCAATGCTCCATAGACGGCGAAGAATAAGCCTGTGGCGGGAAGATTACTCAGGTTGACGAAGGTCAGCGGCATGAGCCAAAGCAGTAAAGCGATGCCCAACCCGGCCAGTGCTCCGGAAAGAGCCAGGGTTTTGGTAGGAGAGAAGGCGCATATGCCGTCATAGCGCGCTGCCCTGACATCATAGAACGAGCCGCCGCCTTCCTGCGGGCGAATAGGTTTGATCTCGTTCCAGAATCCGTTTTCATATATATTTTTGGCCGAGTTGCTCATCTGCCCGCCTCATCTGATCGTCGTTACAGAGCCACCGAGGCACCTTTCTGAGCCGATTCGTAAATGCCGGCCAGCATCTTGGTCACCTCGAGGCCTTGTTCACCGGGTGCCGGGCAAGGGGCTTCTCCTCTGACCGCATTTCTGAAAGCCATCATCTGGCCGGAAAAACCGGATTCCAAGGAATTCTTCGGCATGGAGACCATGGTGTCCATGTCATGTTTGTCCACCTGGGTCATGATCTTCACCTTATCGTCGATGAGCTGAGCACCCTGCTTGTTGCCTATGAGGTGAAGGGCGCTGGAGGGATCGGTATAGCCGGCCCACACCGCTTCCAGGGAAATAGCCGAGCCGTCGGCAAATTTGATCAAAGCGGCGGAAAAGTCTTCCACATCATAATAGCCGTCCCATTCGGGCGTACCCCAGGTGCCCAAGCCTTGCTTCGAGGGACCCAGCGCGGCGAAAGTGACGCCGAAGACGCTCACCGGTTTGGGGCAACCCATCAGATACCAGGCCAGATCGAGGCGATGGACGCCAATGTCGATCAGCGGCCCGCCACCGGCCATATCTTTGCGGGTGAACCAGCTGCCCCAGCCGGGAATGCCGGAGCGGCGCACATATTGGGCGCGGGCGAAATAAACCCAGCCGAGAGAGCCTTCCGCCACCTGGCGGCGCAGCCATTGCACCGTCGGCTGGTAGCGGCTGACCATGCCGACCTGCAGGATTTTGCCGCTCTTTTTAGCCTCGTCCACCATGCTCTGCGCCCAGTCGGCGCGGAAGGACATCGGCTTTTCGCAGAGGACATGCTTGCCCGCCCGCAGCGCGTCGATGGTCACCACATGGTGCAGATGGTTGGGTGGGCAGACGACCACGGCTTCGATATCGGACTTGGCCAGCATGTCGTGATAATCGGCATATACTTCCTGAATGCCATATTCGTTCTGCCTCTGATTGGCCCTGTCCAGCAGGGGATCGCAGATGGCGACCGGAACAGCGGCGCCGGTCCGCCTGGCGGCTTCCAGGTGAGACTTGGAGATGTTACCTGCTCCAATAATGCCTAATTTCAATGGTTTGACCATGTCGGACTCCTCCTTAAAATTACGGTTGATCACATCCATCTTCGCCGCACCTGCTGTGTTTCCTCTTGTTTTCCGGAGGTTGAGCCGAACAAGGCAGGATTGTTTTTGCAGGGAAGTGAATACAAGTGAATGCCGCGATCTCCGATAAACTGTGGAGTGTGGGTTTTTTCATGATTATCCAGGGAGCAGATGTACCGCTGCACGTGCAGTTGAAAAATTTAATCTGGATGCAGATCCGGAGCGGTGAGCTGAAGGCCGGCGATCCCTTGCCCGGTGAGCGCCAGCTGAGCCAACAGCACGGCCTGAGCCGGACCACCGTGCGCCAGGCTCTGAATGAACTGGTGAGCGACGGCGTTCTCTATCGCAAACACGGCAAGGGCACTTTTGTGGCCTCAGGTAAGTTCGAGCAAAACTTGACCTGGCTCCGGGGGTTTGCCGAAGAGCTGCGGGATAAGGGCTTGTCTCCTCGGGTGAAGGTGCTGGCGGCGGAGATGAGACCGGTGCCTGAGGAAGCCGCCTATAAACTGCACTTGCAGGCCGGTCAACAGGCGGCTTTTATCCAGCGCCTGGTCTCCGTGGGAGAGGAGCCGCTTTTCGTGGACCGCACCTATCTGGTAGCCCAGATCGGCCGGATGGTGCTGGGCGCCGACCTGGTGAGCACGCCCATCTATGTCATCGTGGAACAGCTCGGCTATCCTATCAGGGCAGGAGAGCAGACCATCGGTGCGGTCAGTCTGAGCGAAGAGGATGCCGCCCTTTTGGGGGTAAACCCGGGTGATCCGGCCCTGTCAATCAAACGCCTGACCTTCGTCGAGATGGATTCTCCCATAGAATACACCGAAGTGTTATACCGGGCGGACAGGTATCAATATAGCACGCGGCTGCAGCGCAAGCCGATGGCCGGGACGAGTTAAGGTTAGGAGTTGGGGGGAGTAATTTGTCGAAAGGAATGTTGTTTGCCGGCTCACTTGTCGGCGGGATCGATTATGGGAGCATCTACCAGGAGGGGCTGTCCTGGCTGGCCGACCGGGAACAAAATCTGCTGGCTCTGGTGAAAGAGATCAGCGAAATTCCGGCACCGACTTTTGCGGAAGCCTCCCGGGCTGAGCACGTGGCAGACCTCTGGGAAAAAGCGGCGGCTGCCGGGGGCGGGCAGGTCTATATCGATGAGTGCGGGAACGCCATCTATGTCTGGAGAGAGCCGCCGCCGGGCAAACCTGTGTTGTTGGTGACGGCGCATCTGGATACGGTGTTTCCCCCCGGAACTCCGATCAAGGTGAAGCACAGCCATGGGCGCCTTTTTGCTCCCGGTATTCAGGACAACTCGGTCAAAGTGGCCATCCTGGTGGAGTTGGCCAACCTGTTCTGCCGGAGCGGGTTATCCTTTCAGCCGGATCACGGGTTGGTTTTTGCCGCCAACGTGGGCGAGGAAGGACTAGGCGACCTGCGGGGAATGAAATATATAATAAATGAAGGCATCGGCAAAAAGTGGCCGATAGCCGCGGCTTTGATATTTGACGGCGACGCCGGCCTGGTGTGCTATAAAGGCAC
This sequence comes from Bacillota bacterium, assembly GCA_012840225.1. GTDB lineage: Bacteria > Bacillota > Limnochordia > DTU080 > DTU080 > DULU01. The sequence continues at coordinate 78,392 of DULU01000089.1, read as the reverse complement.
GGCGAGCCGCCGCCTGCAGGTGACATATAAGGGCCCTGGTGGTCACAGCTGGGGGGATTTCGGCAAGCCCAGCGCCATAGAAGGTTTGGGGCGGGCGATCGCCGGCATATATAGCCTGAGCGTGCCCAGAGAGCCGCGCACCACCTATAACGTGGGGGTGGTGAAGGGCGGTGTTTCGGTAAACTCTATCGCCGCCGAAGCGGAAATGCTGATCGACATCCGCTCGGAAGATCCGGCGGCTTTAGCCGTGATGGAAGAAAAAATCCGTAATGAGCTGGATCTTTCTTTGCATAGGGAGAAGGCTGCCGGAGCCGGCGGGACCGGCAGCGGCGCTCCCCAGGAGACCTTGCAGATGAATGTAGCGGTGGTCGGGGACCGGCCGGGCGGCCGCATGCCGGACGACCACTCGCTGGTGCAGGCGGTGCGGGAAGTGGCCGAGCACCACCGCATCAAGACCAAGATGCTGACGGCCAGCACCGACGCCAATGTACCCCTTTCTCAAGGAATTCCGGCAGTAACGGTGGGGGTGACGGCCGGCGGTCGTATTCATACCCTGGAAGAATATCTGGAAGAAGATTCCGTCTTGCCTGGAGCGCAATATGCCTTGGCTTTGGTATTGGCCTGCTCCAGGTGGGTGGTCGTGAACGGCTGAAGTGGAACGGGCCGGCCGGTGTGATGATGGGTCGGCAAGGGTGACGGGTTCGTGAAGGTAGCGGGCGGCCGCTCTCAGGAGGCAGCGGCCGCCGGGGCTTATGGGCCGCTTTTTATTGCAACTGTTTTGGTTGATCCGTCACTTTCAACCGGAAGGCTCTCATCTTCCCTGGTTCGGCTTTCGGCACTTTGACCTCCAGAATGCCGTTGCGGTAGTCGGCTGTAGCCTGATCATGCTTCACTTTGACCGGGAAGGGAATCACCCTGTGGAAGCTGCCGTACCGCCTTTCAATGCGCCTGTAGCCCTCCCGGTTTTGGTCCTCTTCGTGCTTGACCTCGCCTTTGATGGTAAGGCTGTCTTCAGTCACGGTGATGTCGATGTCGCCGGGATCCACCCCCGGCACCTCCGCCATGATGTGCACATCGGTATCAGTTTCTTTCACATCCACCGAAGGTCCCCAGTGACTGAGCGAGCGGGGCCAACTATAGTCTCCCCAGGGGAGAAGTCCCTGAAAGAAGCGGTTGACATCATCACGCCAGCGCGATATATCGTCGATAGGGTTCCAGCGCGTGATATCGGCCATATCCATCCTCCCTTTCTGCAGTAAAGTATTCCCGGCGGGCTCCGGGAGTAAACGGCAAAATAATGGTCAACCATTAGGCATGAACGGGATGGCTGCACTTGACCAGTGATATATAACATTATAAAATAGTAAACAGCGAAAGGACTTGTCGGCGGCTGGGCAGTGAAGAGCGGCCGGCGAGCAAGGGCAAGGAGGCCGGGTAGAAAGGATGAGCCGGTTGATTAAGGTGACGAAGGCGGCGCAGGAGAAACTGGCCGAGATATTAAAAGAGCAGGGGAATGGCGCCGGCATCAGGGTGTATATTGCCGGCGTCGGCTGAGGCGGGCCGAGATATGCACTGACTCTGGCAGAGTCAGCCGGTCCGGACGACATTACGGAAGAAACGGAAGGGTTAAAGTTTGTGATCGATCGCCGGACTTCGACCTATTTGCAGGGGGCGGTGATCGATTACCGGAAAAGTTGGCTGAATGAAGGTTTTATAATCACCTCGCCAAATGGCTCAACCTGCTGAAAGCGGCCGGCGGTCCAGGATATAGGCTGTTGACAGGATTGCCGCCCGTCGGAGCGAAGTATCTCTCTGCACACTTACCACAAGGAAAGCCGGCCGGCAAGGGCAAGAGTTTTAAATATTGCCTGACGGCCGGCCGGCTGGAGGCGAGAGGGTGATGGGGTGGTTACTGTACGCGAAGTGGCGGAGAGAGCCGGGGTGGCTCCTGTGACGGTGTCGCGGGTGATCAACGGCAGCAGCAAGGTGCGTCCCGATACGAAGAGGCGGGTGGAGCAGGCCATTAAGGAGTTGGGGTTTGTGCCCAACCTGGCGGCCCGCACCTTGCGCTCAGGCACCAGCGGTTCCGTTGCCGTGCTGGTAACTGATGTCACCAATCCCTTTTTCACCACCGTGGTCCGGGGAGTGGAGGATATCGCCCACCAGCGGAAACTGCGGGTGATCCTGTGCAACACCGATGAGAACACCGCCAAGGAGCAGGACTACCTGGTCACCCTGCTGCAGCAGCGGATCGACGGGATCATCCTGGTTTCGGCCGACAGCTCGGGGAAACATTTGATCCATGTGTTCGACGGTTTGAATCCCGCTTTGGTCCCGCCGATCGTGGCCGTCGACCGCCGCCTGGAAGGCGGGTTGGCCAAAGATACGGTGGTCAGCAACAATCGCCTCGGCAGCAAGGAGCTGACCGAGCACCTCCTGGGGCATGGCCACACCCGCATTGCCCTGCTGCTCGGTTTGTCGAAGGTGAGCGTGGCCGCCGAACGCCTGGCGGGCTATGAAGAGGCTTTGCGGCAGCAGGGCTTGCCAATAGACGATCAGCTTATCTGCCATGTACCTCTCACCATGGCCGGGGGGCGCGCCGCCGTGCAGACCTTGTTGAGTCTTGGTGCACCGCCCACGGCCATATATGCCACCAATAACTTTCTCGCCGCCGGAGCCATGTCGGCTTTGCGGGAGCGGGGCATCAAGGTTCCGGAGCAGATGGCTTTGGTATCTTTCGACGATATTGAAATGGCGGCCGCCATCGATCCTTTTCTCACCGTCATGGCGCAGGATGCCTACAACATGGGGGTGACGGCTATGGAGATGCTGCACGAGCGCCTGTGCGATCGGGGGCCGGCCACCGAGCGGCAGGTGGTTTTCCAGCCGCGCTTGATCATCCGCCGCTCCTGCGGCTGCCGTCTGCCGGCCTGAAATGTGCCGCCCTGATTTTAATCCGCCGTTTGTCCCGGTACGGAAAGAGGAATAAATGGTTTCTTCCCGAAAATGGTATCCATACCATTGTGGGGTGAAGCAGTTGGAATACAGAATGTTGGGCCAAACCGGCTTGCGTGTCAGCGCCCTGTCTTTTGGCGCCTCCCCGTTGGGGGGAGTCTTCGGGCCGGTGGACACGGCCGAATGCCTCCAGGCTGTGCATAAGGCCGTGGATCTGGGTATCAATTTTTTCGACGTCAGTCCCTATTACGGCTTAACCAGAGCGGAAGAAGTGTTGGGAGAGGCGCTTTTGGGATTGAGGTCGCAGGTGATCCTGGCCACCAAAGCCGGCCGCCTCACCGAGGATCGTTTTGATTTCAGCCGCCGCGGATTGATGCGCAGTGTGGAGGAAAGCCTCCGCCGGCTGCGCACCGATTATGTGGATATCCTGCAGCTCCACGATATAGAATTCGGCACCCCTGACGAGGTACTGGGCGAAGCTTACCAGACTTTGCTGGAGCTAAAGGTGCAGGGTAAGTGCCGCTTTGTCGGCATGACAGGCTATCCGCTTTCCGTGCTGCGCCATGCTCTTGAGCAGTGCCGCCTGGATGTGGTCTTGTCATATTGTCACTGCAACCTGACCAATACCTTGCTGAAGACCTGGCTCCTGCCGGTGGCGGCGGAGAAAGGCACCGGCATGATAAACGCCTCTGTAACCGCCATGGGACTCCTGACGCAGAAAGGACCGCCGCCATGGCATCCGGCTCCGCCCATACTTCGGGAGTGTTGCCGCCAAGCCGCCGCCTATTGCCGGGAGCGGGGTGTGGATATCGCCGCATTGAGCTTGCAATTTGCCTACCGGCAGGAGGGAATCGATACCATGCTGGTGGGTATGTCCAAAGTCAGGCACGTCGAGAGCAATATAGCGGCTATCGAGCAAGAACCTGATGAGGAGATACTGGCAGCCGTGCAGAGGATTTTGCAGCCGGGGCGCGATCAGGTCTGGCCGAGCGGCCGGGAGGCTGAGTGGCCGGCCGCGGCTTATTATAGGGGGTAGAGAAAATTGCATGCAGTAATGGTGAAAAAACCGTATGAAGCGGCTCTGGTTGAGCGGCCGGTAGCTGCACCCACTCGCGGTGAAGTGCTGCTGCGTTTTTTGCAAGGCGGGATATGCGGTTCGGATCTGGCCGCTTACCAGGGCGTCTCTCCTTTGGTGGTCTATCCCCGGGTCATCGGGCACGAGATGGTGGGCGAGGTGGTGCAATGCGGCTCGGGCGACGACAGCCTGCTCGGCGCCAGAGTGGTGATAGAACCTCTGCTCCCCTGCGGCAGCTGTATAGCCTGCCGCAAGGGGCGCTATAACACCTGTGTGCACCTGCAGGTGATGGGTGTGCATGTGGACGGCGGTTTTCAGGATTATTTCGTCGTTCCCACCCTGAACCTATATCGCGTCCCGGAGGAGATGGATCTGGATACGGCGGTGCTGGTCGAGCCGCTCACCATCGCCTGCCAGGCGGTGTTTCGTGCCGGGGTGTCGGCAGCAGACCAGGTGATCATCTTCGGCGCCGGTACAATTGGCCTTTTGGCCCTGCAGGTGGTCACCTCCTATCTAGGCGCCGCCGCCTTGGTGGTCGATGTGCTCCCTGAGCGCCTGAGATTGGCAGAGAAGCTCGGGGCGGCCGCTACCATCAATGTGGCCGGCTGGACGGGACCCGGCACGGCGCCGGTTTTGCTCGAAGCTGTAAAAGAATGGACCAAAGGCGATCTGGCCACAGTAGCCATTGAAGCCACAGGCCATCCGGCCTCGACTGCCGCCGCCATCGACTGCCTGGGGCATGCCGGTCGGCTCTCTTTGGTCGGCTGGAACAAAGGGCCCATCACTGTGGATACCGTACAGCTGATGCGCAAAGAGCTGGATGTCTTCGGCTCCCGCAACAGCTGCCGCATGTTTCCCAGAGCTATCTCTATCCTGGCCGGAGGGCATATCGCCACTCGTACCATGATCACGCACCGCTTTCCTCTGCGGCGGGCGGCGGAGGCGTTGGAGCTGATGCACAGCCAACCGGGTGTGGCGCTGAAAGTGGTCCTTTATGCGGAGGATGGGGCATGATCAAGATCGATGCCCATCAGCACTTTTGGCTATATAATGAGGCGGAATATACCTGGATCACCCCGGCGATGGCCGGACTGCGCCGCCACTTTTGTTCTGCAGCGGCATGAAAGCATGAAGAGGCCCGGAGTTGCTCTCCGTCAGTATCCGCACCGCCAACCGGCGGCCGGCTCAGAGAGCCGAGCTCCGGGCCATCTTTGTTCACATTTTTTTGCTCTCCATCATCAATAGGGGGCGAGACCGGTCAGGCTCACTTCTTGCTCCAGTATTCGTCCAAGACTATCTGCATCTGCGCCGCCGCCTGATCCATGGCCATTTTGGCGGAGATATTGCCGGCATATACCTGGCCCAATTGCGCTTTTATGATGGTGGACATCTCGCCGTAGGTCGGCCAGTAGGAGAGATCCTGAGCATAACCCTGTCCATACACCACATTGACTATGAAGTTGAGCACTTCCTGGCGATCCCGCTCGCTCAGGAGCTGGTTATAGGCATTCCAGTGCCTGACGTTGGGCATTACCGGCGGGGTGCGCTGCGAGGAGGCCCAGATGTAATCACAGGCTTCGCTGCCCAGCCATTCCAGCAGTTTCCAGGCATCATCCGGACGTTTGCTGTTGGCCGGGATGCTCCAGAGGTGTCCCTGGGCAAAATGCCCCTGCCCGTTCGCAGCTTTCGGATAGGTGGTGAAACGCCAGCGCACCGGCTCGATGCCCTGCTGCCTGAAAGTGATCAGCCTCTGGGTTTCCGTCGTCCAGCACTGCCAGAAAGCCAGGTCGCCGGTGCCGAGGAAGGTGGCGCCGGAAGTGCGGGGGTATCTGCTGGAGGGGATAACGGCGAGGTCCAGCGCCAGCTCCCGCCAGTAATCCACCATTTCCACCGCCTTGTTGGAATTGACCAGCACTTTGCGTCCGGTTTCGTCGACATAGCCATGACCGGCCCAGTTAATGAACCATTGAATGGTATGACCGTCACCGGAAGTGATCGGGTTTACCGTACCGAATATCTTCTGCTCCGGACGGGCTATTTTGCGTGAAATTTCCCGCAGGTCGTCCACCGTCCAATCATATCCGGGGAAAGCTATGCCGGCCTCGTTGAGCAGATCAAGGTTGGCGATCCAGACAGTGGAGTTGAATCCCCAGGGTGTTCCCCACATGCGGCCCTGGTAGGAGATGTTGTCCTTGATCACCGGGAAAAATTGGTCCAGCTTCACCACTTCACTGCGGTTGATGCGCTCGGTGACATCGAGAAGCATGCCGCTTTCCACGAAGAGTGGTTTGTACTGTGCCCAGGTGAGAAAGACATCCGGGGCTGTGCCGGTGGCGAAGAGCACCTGGATTTTTTCTATGTACTGAGCGTAGGCAACTATTTCGTAATCAAGCTTGTATCCCGGATTGTCCCGCTCGAAACCTTCCTTAATCAGATCGAAGAAGTATTTCTGCGAATCGTCGCCATACATCATCAGCGACAGCCTGATCTCCTGGGCGGGGGCAGCCGCACAGGTCAGGCCAAGGGCGGCCAGAAGAAGAATGGTGACCATGAACGACGACATTAACTTCTCAAACCTAAACAACATTGACAACACCGTCCTTTCCTCGGAAATATAACATGTATTGGGTTTATAAGTACAATTACAACAAAGGGGAAAGATATTCCTGCACCAGGCCGGTATATTTTCATAACGGTTTGGCCGGGATGAAGAAAATGGCCGCCTTCTTGTGATAAGAGTCACTGGCAAATCACAGAAAGATGAATATCATAAATTTAACAAAAGAAATTCCACCCGGAAGGCAACTCTTTCATTAAACCTGCAGGTAATGATCTTCCCGATGTGGAAAATTAAGCAAACAATGTGTGTATATGAGAAGGAGGAGGTAAATGATCAACCGCATGAGAGGTATATCGATCATCCTGGCGTTAGCGTTGGCGGCAACACTTGTTGCTATCCCGGCTGCTGCCGAAGGATATAACAGCAGTTTTTCCGCGGAGTATCCCAGCGCCCGCGCCTACGCCATGGGAGGAGCCTATACTGCCGTAGCCGGAGACATATCCGCTTTGCAGTATAACCCGGCCGGCTTAGGAAGATCCTTTGTTGAGTTGACCGTCGGCCTTGACAGCTCCAATGCGGATCTTTTGTCCGACATCAGCAGGATCGACGAGGCGCTGGAAGAGGTGGAGCAACTGGATATCAACGGGCTGGCCGGGTTCAGCCTGGGCAGCCTGGGGTTAGGCGCCTTTGTCAACGGCCTGGCTATGAAAGATGAGGATACCGGTGATGGGACGGTGTATTACAGCGGCCGGATTTCCGCCGGCATAGGCGGCCAGGTCCTCAATCTGGGACTTTTGCGCCTGCGCTTCGGCCTGAGCGCCGATCGCCTCGTTGAGGGGCTGACGACGGCTACTTTTGATGAAGACGGAAACATGGTAGACTCCCAATCCACCCAGCCGGTAAGCGGTATTCTCCTGAATGCCGGGTTGATTGCTGAAGGCGGGCCCTTGTCTGTAGGGATTTCAGCCCGCAATGTTTATGGTACCGTGAAGATGGAGACTGCTCTCGGCACGGAAAAGATCAAGCCCGACATGGTGATCCGCTATGGCGCCGCTCTGAAGCTGCCGGTGTTGGGCCTGGTGCTGGCGGCCGACATGGAAGAGGACGGTACCACCCATATTGGTGCCGAAGCCGGCCTTTTGATCTTCAAGTTCCGCGTCGGGCAGGTCAAGCGTCCTGACGTCGACGAGCCGCTCACCACGGCCGGATTGGGCATCTATCTTGGACCGCTGCGCCTGGATATGGCGGCCGGTTCGACCGATATGTTCAAGAGCAACATCAACACGGCCATGATACAGGGTTCCTTCAAATTCTAAGCTCCGGGAACAGCCGGACTGTGCTGGTTTTGGCTGCGACCGGTGAAAATTGGCGCCGCTTTTCTCCTGCGCCTTTGAGGAGAGAAGCGGTGCTTTTTTGTGTATCCCGGCAGCAGCCCGCACTGCGACCGCTGCCGGTATTGTGGCGGCAGCCTTTGTACCCGGAGGTGAGGGGAGGAGAGTGGGGCAGGCGGATGCGGCGTTAGGAGCGCCGCACCTGGTTGAGCATCTGCAGGGTCGCCAGACCCAGCACGGTGGCCTGAAATCTGCGGGATGTCGGTGTGTTCAACAAGGCGTTTTTCAGGGCTACTTGTTGATCCAGGATGGCCATGAGCTGTGAGGAAACCGGAGCTGCCGCTGCTATATACGCGGCCTCTGTCGCCGGCTCACCGCTCACTCTGCCGCCCGCCTCATAGGTGATTTCCCTCATCATGCAGCCGTTAACCTCCATTTCCGTCTCTCGCCCGCCCCATTTTTCAGCATGACCGGTCAATAAATAAAATTAATCAATTAAATGTTGCTATCTATTGTATGGGAGTATAAAATGTGGAAGGTAGCTGTATCATTAAGTATCGGGAAATAGGGGGTGTGCACAAAGTGATCAGTGGATATGCCGTTATCCATCCAGTAGTTGGTATCCTTGTACGTCCGTGTGCTCGAACAGGTATTTTGTCACCGTGAGTCATCCGGTGCTATACCTGCCTCCTGAGCCACGGCGTCCGTTGCCGTGGTTTTTTTGTCCTCATTTTCAGGGAAAAAGAGGCTCTGGGAGGTATTTTATGCAAGTCAAATGGCCGTTACCGGAAACAATAGCCTGCCTGGTGGCCGAGCGCCTGCCGCATGGTGAGGAAATAATCATCAGCCTGGCTACCGACATGGCCATACCCGACCAATATGTGACCGGGTGGCTGGTGGCCACCCATGAGAGAATAATGGTATTCCGTCCGCAGCAGACCTCGGAGGCCTGGCATATTGCCGAATATCCCATCCGGGACGTGAAGTGGGCCAAGGTGGACCCGCTGGTCGGCGGCGGCCGGCTGCAGTTCCTGGTGGGGCTGAAGCTGATTGAGGCGTTATATTTCTCCAGTTCCCTCACGGAACGCTTTGCCGAGGCAGCCAGGATGATCGAGAAACTGGCCAAGGGCGAGGACCCGGGTGTACCGGCAGCGGAGGAAGCCAAGCGCTGCTCCAAATGCCGCCGCCTCTTGCCGGAGCCCGGCGGGCTGTGCCCGGCTTGTGTGCGCAAAGTGGCCGTCTTCATGCGCATCGCCGGCTACATGAAACCCTATTGGCCGAGCGCCCTGGCTTTGGCCGTAGTGGCTTTAGCCAGCACAGGTGCCCGGCTGGTGCCGCCCCGGGTGACCAGGATGCTGATCGACCGGGTATTGCTGGGCCAGGAAACCGGTCTTCTGATATGGCTGATCTTGGCCCTGCTCGGCGTATATGTGGCCGAGGCCTTGGCCGGACTGACGCACAGCTGGATTGTGGCCGCCTTGAGCGCCAAGGTGACCAGGGACATCAGGGCGCATATTTACCGCACCCTGGAGCGGCTGACCTTGCGCTTTTATGACAAACGCCAGATCGGTGCCATCATGTCCCGCGTCACCACCGACTCCGACCGCCTGCAAGGGTTGCTGGTGGACGGCTTGCCCTACCTGCTCTCCAACATCGTGTTGATTGTGGGCGTGGCGGTGGTGCTGTTGATCCATGACTGGTGGCTGGCTCTGTTGGCTTTGGTGCCGGCGCCTCTCCTGGTGTTGGGAGGAGCCGCCTTCTGGAAGCACCTGCGCCAGTCTTGGTACACCTGGAGTCAAAAATGGTCTAATTTTTCAGCGTACCTGAATGAGTCGATCACCGGCATTAAGGTGGTCAAAGCCTTTGCCCAGGAAGTGCGGGAAATAAGCCGCCTCGACCAGCGCAATGAGGCGGTCTGCCAGATCGGCACCCGGGCCGACCGGCTCTGGTTCACCTTCTTCACCACCATGAACTTCACGGCCGGCATCGGCTTTCTCTTGGTCTACTTCTTCGGCGCCCGCCGGGTGCTGGCCGGGGAGATCACCGCCGGTGAGCTGATCATGTTCACCATGTATCAGACTATATTGTATGGGCCGCTGCAGTGGATCTCCCAGCTGAACAACTGGATGACCAGGGCTTTGGCCGGAGCCGAGCGCATTTTCGAGGTGATCGACTCCCAACCCGAGCCCTATCAGGATCCCAAAGCCCGCCACCTGGAGGATATCGCCGGCAAGGTGGAGTTTCGCGGGGTGATCTTCGGTTATGAGCGTTACAAGCCGGTACTGAAAAACATCAACCTGAACGTCAAACCCGGGGAGATGATCGGCTTGGTCGGCCGCTCGGGAGTGGGGAAGAGCACCCTCATCAATCTCCTGTGCCGCTTATATGATCCCGACGAAGGGGAGATCCTCCTGGACGGCGTGAACCTGAAGGAGATCAGGCTGGACAGCCTGCGCAGCCGCATCGGTATGGTGCTGCAGGAGCCGTTCCTCTTCAACGGCACCATCGCTGAAAACATCGCCTACGGCAAACCAGACGCCACCCGCGAGGAGATCGTGCGGGCGGCCAGGGCGGCCAACGCTCACAACTTCATCGTCAACAAGCCGGACGGCTATGATACCCAGGTGGGAGAGCGAGGCACCAAGCTGTCGGTTGGCGAGCGGCAGAGAATCTCCATTGCCCGGGCTATTTTGCATGATCCCAAAATATTGATCATGGATGAAGCCACCGCCTCGGTCGACACCGAAACCGAACGGCAGATCCAGGAGGCTATTGCCAGACTGGTTAAAGGCCGCACCACCTTCGCCATCGCCCACCGGCTCTCCACCCTGCGCAACGCCGACAGGCTGGTGGTGTTGGACGACGGCAAGATCGCCGAAATAGGCACCCATGATGAATTGCTGGTGAAGAAAGGCATCTATTACCGCCTGGTCAATATGCAAGCGGAGATCAACAAAACCAGGGCCATTGACGGATGATGTCGTTACATTTGAGCATAAGCTAAGCATTGGTTCGGAAAGGATGTTCAACCCATATGGCTGCCGACAATATTATGGTTCAAGAGCCAGAGTCTCAGCTGCTTGACTGTTTCGCCAACGGTTTGGCTCACTACACCACGGCCGAATATGCCCGGGATTGCTGGGAGCCGGGCTGGCTGGATACGGCAAAGCTGTCCTTCGGTACCAGTCGCAGTTGGGGGCTATGCCTCACCATGGAAAATGTGCGCACCTGGCTAGGTGTGCGCATCGTCCGCTCCTTTCCTTTGACGATGGCCGACAGTTATATTGTGTTTTTGAATCGCAAGAATGAGGAGATCGGCACGATACGCAGCCTGGCTGAGCTTTCTCCTTCCCAGCGCGCTCTGGTGGAAGAGGAGATCAGACGCCGGTATCTGGTCAATGAAGTGAAGCGGATCAATGCGCTCCGCGCCGAGAGTGACACCTTATATTTCGATGTGGAAACCAGCCGGGGCCGGCGGGAATTTGTGGTCCGGGCCAACCGGGAGACGGTGATCGGGCTTGACGGAGAGCGGGTGCTCTTGATAGATGTGGACGGCAACCGCTTTGCTATCAGCGATTTGCGGCAGATGGACGCGTCGAGCCAAGCTGTTTTGCAGCAGGTATTATAATTAACCCTTGTTCAGGCGCCCGACGGGGCGGCGGCATGCATATGAAACGCATGAATTGGTACAGAATAGGGGCAGAAAAGCCGCATCTCTTGCCGGCAAGTTAAAGGAGGGTGGCACGTCGTGGATACACTGAGGGCCATTGCGCTAACCATCTTGATCATCGGTGCTATAAATTGGGGTCTAATCGGGTTGTTCAATATCGACCTGGTGCAGGCCATATTCGGCGGGACGACAACCTACAGCCCCAGTCTGGCATCAAGAATCGTGTATTTGCTCGTGGGATTGTCAGGTCTCTATGCCTTCACCTTTTACCGGATGTCGGAAGACAGTTCGGACAAGGTTGAGCAAAAGTCCTAACCTGATAGCTTTATCATACGGGCTTTGTAAAGGCGAGGCAGCCGGCCGTATCGACTTTGCCCTGGTTGGGCAGGGCGGTACGGGCCGGCTGTATTTTTTGTTGCCCACCGGTCTACTGCCGGTGATGAGAGATGGCGCCAGGGCAGGCAATTGTTGCCAGCAGCTTTTTGCGGTTATAGTCCGGACCGGCGAGGTGCAAGCTAAATTGCGATATACCCCTGGCAAAAATGGGGAATCAAGAGAGGGGAAAAGCTATGCATCAGTTTACTTTTCAGCAGATCCAACAAATCGCTCAAGAGTTGAGCCAGGCGGAATTGCGCCACGCCCAGCAGTTGAATGCGCTGGCCCAGGAAGAGAGCCAGGCTTCCTCCCGCCTCCAGCAACTCATCAATCAGCTCAATCAATATGCCTCCACCTTGGCGCAATCTTATTCGCAGCAGCAGTTGCCAAGCGGCGGCCAGTTCGGCAGCTCTCAGGCCGGCAGCTACCAGCAGCCGTCGTTTTTTTCGACCGGATCCGGACAATACGGCCCCTCCCAGCAGCAGAGCTACCAGAATATGCCGTCATATAGCGGACAAAGCGGCAGTCAGTTCGGCAACCAGTTCGGCAGCAGCCAGTTTGGCGGGTCAAACTATAGCGGGCTGAGCAGCCAAAGTCAAAGCACGATGTGACAAAGCGCCGACTGCGACCAAGATGGAAGAAAGGACTCGTCCTGCCCGGAAAGCGACGGGTCCTTTTTGCGCTTGGCGCCGAAAGGAGGGTTATTGGTGGAGATGTCGGCAGAAAAGCCCACCATTTGGAAAATGAAGGATATTTCCCCGGATGGAGCATACCAGATGGGCGCCATGGTGGCCAATATGATAAAGGCGGCGCTGGAGAATGCCATTGAAGATGCGTCGGCGCAAAACCTTGAAGCCTTTCGTTTAGGTATGGCTGAAGGTTTGGGAGCTATCGGGATCGATGCTTCCGTGCTGCACCATTGGGTGCTCCACAAAACGCACGAACAGGATGGAGATAAAGGTGAGAGGGAGGAGAAGAGCGAACATAAAGACCAGTAACCTCACCACGCACTGAAAAGGCAGGTCGGCAGGTTTTGGTACCGGATAGCCCTACCGGTTTGACGGCGGGCGCGTTATATCGCTCTGCTTGGCTGGCGGAAGAAAAATGGGTGAAAGAGGTTCTGGAGCGGCAGAAGGCGGCCAGGCAACCCTTTGTCGGCAACAGGCGCCGGCAAAAGGGCGCCTTTTATACGCCGAAACCTGTTGTCGAGTATCTTGTTCACCTTACTTTGGATCCATTGGTGCGGGGCATCATCCGGGAAGCCCGGACGGCGCTGGCACATAACGATCTGCGGGCTTTGACGGCTTGCTGCCGGCGCACTTCCACCCTGGTGGTGGGGGATCCGGCCTGCGGCAGCGGGCGCTTTCTTCTGGCAGCCTTCCGCCGCTTGCAGACGCTGCATTATGTGCTGGCCGGCCTGCGCAACCGCATGGAGCGGCAGCACAGGCTCTTCCCGAAGCGGATGGAGGGGGCTGCGGGAGCATTGGCTTCCCTTTACGGCATGGATGTGGATGAAGAGGCCCTAAAGTGCGCTGCGCGAATATTGACCATCGCCGGCGGGGGCACAGGCGGTTTTACCTTAAGATTATCCAATGCGGTGGCGCCGGCGGTTGAAAAATCCGCTGCAGGGGCGGGGGATGACCCCTGGCAGGTTCTGAAGCATGCCGACGTCATTCTCAGCAATCCCCCGTGGGGAGCCGAGGGAGCCGGTGTCGAGCAGGCCAGAGCTTTGGGTCTGCCGGGGGATAATATAAATATCTTCAGTATATTTGTGGTCAATATTTTACAGCATCTGGCCCCCGGCGGCCGCATGGGCCTGGTGTTGCCGCGCAACTTTTTCAAAGGTCACGACTACAGTGCCGTGCGGCGCCGGCTCCTGGATATGGCGGAACTGGAATGGATCATAGATGCCGGCACCCTTTTTCCGGGTGTACTGCAGGAAGTGGCGTTGGTGGTGGCCACCCGCACCGACAAGCCCTCAGCGGCGGCCAAGGTAAAAACAGCCGCCGCCACGATCATTCCTGTCGGGTTGAAGCCGCAGGTCGTCATCTCCGGTATCGGAGAGGTGAAACAGAGCCTTTTTCGCCTGCACAGTCGGGCTACTATTTTGATACATACCGGGGAGAGAACTCAGGCTTTATTGCAGCATATGGAAAAGGCTGCCGGGGGACATGTTCTGGGACGCTATGTCAGATGGCACCGTGGCCTGGAATATGGAAAAGATGGGGCCTTGGTCCGATGCCCCAGCTGTGGGCAATACAACTCCATACCTAAGAAGAAAAGGGCTGAAAAGCCTTGCCGTAATTGCCGGTTTCTATTGCGGGGGACGGCGGCCGACTACCGCTTTATCACAGTGGAGCGTGATACCAGGCATACCGTGCCGGTGTACGGCGGGGCGCAGGTGCGTAAATATCGCCTGGCCGAGCCGCTTTGGCTGGAACCGGGCCTTCCGGGAGTGGATTATAAAAAGCCGCATTATTTCCGGGGGAGAAAAGTTCTGGTAGCCAAGGTCGCTCCCGAGATCAGGGCGGCGTTGGACGATTCGGAGGCCTATGTCACTCAAGGGGTATATATCCTGAGGGCCGCCGATTCCAACTTAAGCGAGGCCGCCCTGCTGGGATATCTGAACAGCTCCGTCGTAGCTTATTATTACGAACACAGATATAACGACCGGGCCAGGCTCACCACCAATGTGGTGCTGGCCCATCTCCTCGACCTGCCAGTTCCCGCCATGCCGGCTCCCACCATGCCGGCTCCCACTTTAGCGATATCCGGTTTGCCGGGCTTGGTCTCTCAAGCTTTCGACGTATCGGACCAGGCTGCGGCCGCCGCTTCGGCGCTTTGGCAGACGGTGGCTGAGGAAGCTCTGCTGGTTTCAGCTGCCGCCAGTGCCCATAAGGAGTTGTCCGGGGACGAGGAGATACTGGCCGGACTGCAGCGCATCGATCAGGCGGTGGGAACCATGTTCAGGCTGGGCCGGGAAGAGATGGCCATCATCCGGGACTGGTACCGGGAAAGCCGGGGGACGTTGTTATGAATTGTTGGCTTTGTCCCGTCCTTTTTCCCTGAACCGGCGCAGGTGAAGGTAAGCGCGGCGGGCCAGATCTCCCAGGCTCATGGTGACGAATACATTGAAACTGGTGCTGGCGATGGCCAGGGCATAGGTTATATCCCAGCTGTCACCGCTCAGAATGGCCAGCGACCAGGTGATACCGGCGATGCAGGCGGCTGTGGCTCCGGCTCCCATGAAGATGAGCGGATGGATCCGGCCTCCGAAAAAATAACCAACTATGATAGGTGCGATTAAATTAGCATTATCGACGGGTAAAGCATTGCCCAGGAACGAGCCGATAATAACAATAACCAGACTTATTAGTAAGACCAGACTTTGCTTATAGGCCGATACGGGAAACAGGAAAGCGATGATGCGCTTGATGCGGCCTTGGGGTGAGGCCGGGACGGTCATGTCGCCGGTCATTTACTTACCTCCGCTCTTTATATGCCTATGCATCTTGGTTCACCGAATGCCTGGCGATAACCTGCCCGGACGAGGAAATGCGGGGAATTATCACCCCAGGAAAATATTACTTCAGGAAGGGATTCCCAATCATGTTTAGAATACTACTTTGTTGATTATTTAAGAAATGTTGACCAGCCTGTTTTCGCCTGTTCGCCGTAATTGATCTCATTAATATCCGCTTGGTGTGGTTCAGAGGTATAAAGCGATCTGCAATGTCCGGATTTGTTGATTGAAGCGCAAAATATGATATTTGGTATTGGTACAAAGCCGACATGAAAGGGGAAGATGTGCATGCAAAAAAAACGGCTTTCTGGTTTCCTGTTCGCACTCATATTTTTGCTGTTGACGCAGGGTACATTGGCCGCCGCCAATCCGTTTCCGGACGTGCCCAGGGATCACTGGGCTTATGATGCCGTAACCAGCCTGGCCGTCGCCGGTCTGGTCGAGGGCTATCCGGACGGTACCTTCGGCGGGGACCGCATGTTTACCAGGTATGAGATGGCTATGGTATTCAGCCGCATCTTGGTGAGAATGGAGTCCTTGCTGTTACGGGAAATCGATATCCGCATTGAGAATAAAGTGGCGCCTTTGGATAGTCGGATTGGGGAGCTGGAGAAGAATCTGGCGTCAAACATAGATGAGACCAAAAAAGCTCTGGCGGAGGCCATCAAAGCGCAAAGCCGTGCCGATGAAGCCTACACCAAGGCCGCCGGCGCCCAGGAGCGGGCCGACAGCGCATATGAGCTCGCCAAAATGGTCGAGGAGTTAGCCGGGAAGCTGGAGGCGGCCGTGCAGGAAATCGACGGCAAAGCCGACCGGGCGGGTAAATTGGCCGAGGAGGCCGGGGCTTTGGCCGGGGAAGCTCTGAAGCGGGCGGAGGAAGCGGCGGTGCGGGCGGATATTGCCCAGAAGAGCGCCGACAACGCTCATAACACGGCCTTGGATGCCAAAGATGAGGCGCTTGAGGCTCAAGCCGCCGCCCAGGAGGCGCTGGCCCTGGCGCAGAAGGCATTGGACAAAGCGGAGGAGTCCTTGGCTGCGGCTAAGGAGTCTTTAGCTAAAGTCGAAGCTATAGAACAGGAATTGCCGCAGCGTTTCCAACAGCTGGAGGAAGCTATTGCGCAGGCCCAACAGCTTGCCGAAGAAGTTGAGAGGCTCTTGGCGGAAACGAGGGAGATAGCTTTGGGAGCGGCCACCGATGCCGCACAGGCTCTTGCGGTGGCGGCCAAAGCCCAGGATCTGGCAGCTGCGGCTCAGACGACGGCCGAAGAGGCCAAAAAGCTCGCGGAAGAAGTAAAGAGGATGGCAGATAACTTTGCCACCCTGGCTGATCTGGCTAAAGTGGCCGGCTTGGCCGAAGAGGCGAAAGATCTGGCGCAGAAGGCCGACAGCAAGGCAGAGGAAGCTCTGGAAAAAATTGCTGGCTTAGCAAAGGGAGTTGCCCTTAATGAGCAGGCTATCAGTGCTTTGCAGAAACATGTGTATGAGGATATCGCTGATAGGTTGAAGCAAATGGAAGCCAAGGTCGACGAGTTGGCTCAGCCGATAGGGAATTTTATTGACAGAAAAACTGCCGAAAAAATCGCCAACGACATCGCGGAAGCTGTAGTGGCCCGAGAGATCGGTAAGGCTTTGGAACGGATTGATGAGTTGGCGAATCAAGTAGCCGACATGGATAGGATCCTCGCCGCCGTCAAAGGCGATGTCGAAGAATTGCGGGCTTTAGTGGCCGAGCGGGTGGCCGACTTAGCCGCCAAGATCGAAGCCTTAGGTCAGGAGTTCCGGGTGGAGCTGGACCTCTTGAGCCGGGAAGTTGCCGGTTTGAAAGAGGCTCAGGCTGCTTTGTATCAACGCGTGGAAGCAATCGAGAAAACCCAGGCCGAACAGGCAGCCAAGCTGGACGAGTTGGCTGGGGCTCAGGCGGCCCAGGGAGATAGCCTGAAGGCGCTTGAGGCGGGACAGGATGCGCTTTCCGAGGGCGTGCTGTTCAATGCCGAGAGGATAGATGCCTTGACGGAGAAGCAGGATGCTTTGACCGTTCGGGTGGATGAGCAGAGAGGCGAGATAGATAAGTTGGCGGCCGGGCAGGCAGTGCAGGGTGAGCGTCTGGATAAGCTGGCTTGGGATCAGGCCGATCAGGGCAAACAGATAAGTGATCTGGCGGCCGGGCAGGCAGTGCAGGGCGAGCGCCTGGACCGGCTGGCTGGGGATCAGGCCGCTCTGGCGGAAAATGTGGCTGCCAATGCCGGCAAAATGGAGGAGCTGGCCGGGATCCAAGCCGATCAGGGCAAACAGATAAGTGATCTGGCGGCCGGGCAGGCGGCGCAGGGCGAGCGCCTGGATAAACTGGCAGCAGATCAAGCTGCCCTGGCGCAGGATGTAGCCGCCAACACCGGTAAAATAGAAGAATTGGCCGGAGAGCAGGCGGAGTTGGCGAAAGTGGTGGACGGGCAAGGCAGCCAAATTGAAACACTGACCACCGAGCTCGCCGCCGTTCAGGATACGCACAGCCGGCGCCTTGAGGAGTTGACGGCAGGCCAGGATGCTCTGGCCGAGGGCGTACAGTTAAACGCCGGTAGGATCGATGAGTTGACGGAGAAGCAGGAGGCTTTGACCGCTGTAGTTACCGAGCAGGGAGGCAGGATAGATGAATTGATCACCGGGCAGGCTGCGCAAGGTCAAAAACTGGATGAGCTGGCGGCGGGCCAGGAGGCTCTCGCCGAGGGTGTGCTGTTCAATGCCGAAAGGATCGACCGGCTGACCGAAGAGCAGGGAGCTTTGGCAGCTAGTGTCGCCGGGCAGGTAGACAAAATCGAGGAGTTGGCCTCCGTCCAGGCCGCCCACGGCGAAAGCCTTGAAGCCCTGGCAGCGGGCCAGGATGTGCTGCAGGCCGGCCAGGATGCTCTGTCCGAAGGGATCATGCTTAATGCCGGTCGCATCGATGAGTTGGCTGCCGGACAAGCTGCTTTGACGGCCTCACAGGAGATGCTGGCAGGGGAGCAAGAGGCTCAGGCCGGCAAACTGGCCGAGCTGGAGGAGATACAGGAAGGTCTGATCAGCGGAGTGGCGCTCAGCGCCGAGCAGATTTATCTCCTGGAAGTGCAGCAGATGGCCTTGGCCGACGAACAGGAGCAGCAGCGGCTCGCCCTTGTCAAGCTGGGTGCCGAGGTCGGTGAGGTGAAAGACACCCTCCTGGAGCGGATCAACCGCAATGCCGAGCAGATTGAGAGAAACAGCGAGCAGCTCCTGATCAATTCGTCCATGATTTCCAGGCTGACATCTCAACTGCTGGAGCATGATGCCCTGATCAATGAGAACAAAGCGATGATCATGGATCTGACCGCCGGCCTTCTCGACCACAATCTCAAGATAGAACAGCTGACCGGCTGGGTCGGGCAGATGGAAGAGCAGCTGAAGCAGACCGACGAAAAACTGGAACAGACGGCCGAAAAAGTCGAAGCCGCCGCGGAGAATATCACCGCCATGCAGGGGGAGATCGCCGGCCTTCAGGAAGATGCCGCCGAAGCCAAAGCCAACATCGACCAACTGGCGGCCGATCTGGCCGATTGCCGGAGCGAGGTGGCGGCGCATCAGCAGACCTTGGAGCAGTTGCTGAAGGATATGGAAGAAGGTAAGGCGGTAGACGACCTGCTGAGCGATGCTTTAGTGCTGCTGGCGGAAGATGTGGTGGCTCTGCAGAGAAGGGCGGCCGCCCTGGAAGAGAGAGCCGCGTTGATCGAGGCCAGACTGGCAGCCTTGGAAGAGGCGGAGCGGAGACTGGAGGAAAAAGTAGAGGAGAATATCGCCCGTCTGGATGAGCACGAGGCGGCGATAAAACAGAATGCCGGGTTGATTGGCGACAATCAACAGGCCATCGCCGAAAACGCCGCCAAGATAGAAGGGCTCGGCAACGACCTGGTCGCTTTGGATGAAAGAATGCACGGCAATATAGCCGAGCTGTCCGAAGCTGTCGATCAGGTGGCCGACGACCTGGCGCCGCTGAAGAAGAAATTCGAGAATACCGAGATCAGCCTGGCGTCAGCGGTTTCCTATACCGCCGCCGACGGCTTGACCATCTACCGCGATCCGCGGGAGCGCAATTTGCCATACGCGGAGCAGGCGGCGAGCGGCGACTGGTACCAAAACTCCCGGTTCCTGAAAGATGAAGCGGTCTCCCGTTACAGCATCATACTGAAGACGGAACCGGTTCCTCAGGCCAAACTTGATGCCGAGATTTATGCCACCAGAAACCTGAACGACCAGGGCAGCCTGGCCGACGTGGGATTTGAAATCGACCTGACGACCGCCTCCGCGCTGAAGTCGCTGCGCATCGGCAGCCTCCAGCCCTTCGGGGAAAGAAGCGTCGATTTCACTTCCTACAATGAATACGTCCTGTCGGCTGAGAAATGGGAAGCCATGCTGTGGCGCACCAGAGGGGTGCAAGCCGATCTCGCCGGCCGTAAAGTGCAGGCCAACTTGCTCTTCGGCCAGGGAACGGCGAGACGGCTTAATGCGGCCGGCGGATTCGTCGCAGGCGACGATCCGGCGCATGTGACGGCCATTTCCGCCTCGGCCCTGCTGCATGATCTCTTTGTCGTGCGGGCCAACTGGCTGAATCTTGGCGGGACCAACGCCGGGCCGCTGACCAATGCGGCGGCTAAGGTGGCGACGCTGGAGATCAGCGGTAAGGCACCGCTCTGGTCCTATGGCATTACCGGTGCCAACAACGACGTCAATCAGGGCCAGGTGCTGCAGATGTATGTCAGCCGGTTCTTCGGCAATCCGGCTCTCGATGAGCATGGCCGGATGAGAGGCATCTGGGCCAGCCTGGAGCATGGCTATATGCACAACTCGTGGGTGCAGCCATACGCAGCGCCCAATCTGGATAGAGCCCTCTATGGGGAGGAACAGTATACCAGTCTGGAGATCAGCGGCTTGCGCCCGCTGGACTTCGACACCACTATCGTGCACCGGGTGACGAGCAATTCCGAGGGCGAGCGCACCTTGTCCATGATCAGAGCCGAGCGCAACATGAAGGTTCTCCTGCCGCTGCGGGCCACGGTAGAGGTGGGCAACAATAGCCTGGAGGGTACACCGGACGTCAATCTCAATCATTCTCTCCTGGGGTTGGCGATAGAAGACTTTCCGGTCTTCACCGAGAACTTCCGCATATCGGCCGGCTACCGGAAAGAGAATACGCCGTTGATGATAGAAGAGTGGGATCTGCGTTGGCGCAATACCAATGCCGATCCGACCAAACCGCGGCAGAACTGGATCGCCTATACCGACCGCAGCCTGACGCAGGTGATGGTGAACTGGCAACTGATCAAAGCGCAAAACGGCACCTTCACCACCGGCATTTATACAGGGCTGAACAAGCTGGTGGACAAACCCACGGCCGTCGGCGGGCTGACGGCTGATGAAGAGTTGGTGATAGCCGGCCTCAAAGCTGGGTTTATCATCAAGAATATCCGCTTCGAATCCGTTCTGGATTGGCGGAGAACCATCAACACCGGCATACCGGCTTTGGCCAAGCAGTCCCTGGAGCTGAAATTTGCCGGTCCGCTGGCCGGAGGTTCCGTGAGCGGTAAGGTTAATCTGCGCAGCGGCGTCGGCGACGAACAGAACCAGGTCGACGACTCCACGGCGGAATTGCTGGTGGATCTGCCGATCTATGAAGCTGCCGGATTCCAGCTCAAGGCGGATTACATCAACTATGTGGACAAAACTAACGCCGTCAACAGCTTCTCCGCTGTGCAGCTGAACACCGGCGTGGTGATCCGGTTCTAAAAAAGCGCCGGCCAAAGCCGGTAAACAGGCGTGACCAAAACGGATAGATAACGGCAGCGGACCTTACCTGTGAAAGGGAAAGGTCCGCTGCCGTTCATATGACGAGGAGGGGCGGTGTGGCGTCTCGGTATCATACAGCGCCATATTACATTGGTATTGATCCGGGAACGGCCAAATGCGGCTTTGCCGTCCTGACGGCCGAAGGCCTTTGCCTATACCGGCAGGTGGTGGATGTCGGGCAGCTGGAGACGGCTTTGGCGGATTTGGTGGCCAAGTATCATCCTTGTTTATTGATCCTCGGCGATCGCACCGGCTCCGGGGCGGTGCGGCGGCGTTTGGAAGCGATGACCAGCCAGGTTTTCTCCTCAGGGACCACGGCTGCCGTTGAGGAAGGTGCAGCAGCAAAGCAGCCGGTGGTGGCCATCGCCCAGGTGGATGAACATCAATCCAGCATGGAAGGGAGACGTCTTTATCTTTTGACCAACAGGAAAGGCTGGCGCCGCTTTGTTCCTCTAGGCTTGCAGACGCCGCCTGAGCCTTACGATCATTTCGTGGCGGAGGTTTTGGCCCGGAGGTATCTGCAAATGATAGAGCAACCGTGACCCGGGAAAAAGTGGCGGTCAAAGTTAGGCACTTTGCCTGTGACCGAAGTCCTAAATACCTTAGGTCTTTCGACTATTTTCTGCTTGCAGAGGAAGACATTGTAAGTAAATATAAAGGTAACTGGGAGTGAATGGAGAATATTACCGTAGGCTGTGGGGTGATAGCCAGGGTGGCAGGCAACAAGTTCATAAATCGCATCGCGGCGATGCGCCATTGCCTACCTGTATTTAGTCTGTTTTTACTATATTGGCTCGTGGCAGTGCATCTGCTTGTGCCGATAGGATCGGACTGTCTGTTTTTCGCCCCTGCCGCCGCCTCGGCTCAGGTGGTTGCCGAGGAAAGCCCCTTTGCCGAGCTGCCCGAGGGGCATTGGAGCTATGGCATCATCAACCGCCTTTTCACCCTGGGGTTCATTGATTCGACTGCCGATGTTGATTCCCCACAGGTGGTCAGCATGTGCCGTTATGAGGCGGCACTGTGGGTGATAAGCGCCCTCGAGACTATGGAAATACAGCTGGAAAAACATATCTCTCCCGGCGAAAGCAGGGCTTTTGCCGATGTCCGGAAAAAAGTCCGGCAGGTTGATATCTTGCTGAAACAATATGCCGATGCCGGCCTGACGCCCACCCTCACTTCTGAAGAAATGGAGGAGATACGCAGGCTGGTGGCCTTTGTCCGGCCTGAGATGGAACAGCTGGGATATGGCGCCTCCGTCGCCGAACGCCCGTCATTCAGTGCCATGCTGGGCGAGCGGGTCAATGAGTGGCTGTTGCCTGTGATCAATTCCGCCCAAGGCTCCATGCCCGGACCTGGAATGGAATTGTTATACCCCAACCATGATTACTACAGCCTCTACAGACCTGCCTCTTTCCTCGGTGGCTCCGGCGACGCTTTTTTGAGCGACAAGGGGCAACTGGAGCAGGCCGGGTTCGGTTTGTCGGTGGATGTCGGCGAAGTGCAGGTGACCGCCGGCCGTTCGCATATCGTCTTCGGTGGCGAGAGCGATAGTGTGGAAGCCGTCACCTCCTTCGGGGTGAGGTATCCTTTCGGCGAAAGAAGAAGTGTGAGCGCCAACTTGGCCGCGGTGCAGGCGGCGGATAATATGTGGGGGGTTTTGTCTTCTCCATCTTCAACTGCCGTTGGCTTGGGTGTGGAATTGGACAGATGGAATCTGAACCTGCATTACTCTTTGCAGGAGCTGTCAACAGACAAGATGACCGGAGGTGATCCGTGGCGGAGGCATACCACCAGTGCCGGTTTGGGCTTTCGGTTGACGCCGGAAACGGAAGCCAGTGCCGGTATAACCATCATCGGCAATGAAAAAAGCAATGAGAAGATAGCCGACTTTGGATTGCGGTACTCGGTGAACGGGGCTTCCATCAAGCTAGGCTACAGATTGAGCAGCCCACTGGCCGATGAAGACGCCGCCGAAACTAGCGGCGGCAATATGGCCATAGCCGAATTTTCCATCAGGTTTTAACCTATAAACAAATAACAACAGGAAAGGGGAGCCATTTTAATGAAGGGAAAGGCATTATTCGGCATTATACTGGTGATGAATATTGTTATGATGATCGCCTCGGCGGCATCGGCCCAGGTTGCCATACCGGCATTGGCGTTAAATGATATTGAGCAAAGCTTATATGGGCAAGTGACGCCCTTGGAAGCCGGTCTCCTGGCCCGCATCGAGCGCATTGAGAAGGATCTGTTCGGCAATCCGCAGACCGGAAGCCTCATCTCCCGGGTCGATAATCTGAAAGCTTTAGCTACCGTGGGCACCGGCGGTTCCTCATTGATCATGAAGCTGAACTGTGCCGAGTGGATGATCTTCGGCCGCATGACGCCGGGAGGTCCCCTGGTGAACCGGCTGCAGCAGATAGAGCGGGAAGTTTATGGCTCGGCCCAGACCGGCCCCGTCGACACCCGCATTGCCGGCCTGGTCGGTCTGGTGTGGCCCAGCGGCAACCTGGAGACCGGAAAGGTGAGCCTGCCGGCAGGCACTCAGGTGCGGGTAAAGCTCATGAATGAAATCAGCTCCCGCACGGCCAAGACCGGCGACCTAATCAAGTATGTGGTGCTGCAGAACATCACTATCGATTCCAAGGTGATCATTCCGGCCGGGGCCGAGGGCGTCGGGCGGGTGACCGGAGTGAGGTCGGCCGGAAGCTTCGGTCGGGATGCGGATGTGACCGTCGATTTCGGCACCGTTTATGCTCTGGACGGCACGGCGATCAGGATGAGCAGCGCCCGGCCGGGTGAAAAGCCCTCTACCTCAGAGTTGGCGGCGGGGGCCAGCCTGTTGGGATTGGTGGCATTAGGACCGGCCGGATTGTTGGGCGGCGTGCTGGTGAGAGGCGAAGAGCTGATCGTCTCGGCGGGATATGAAATCAGCTTAACTACCGCCGAACAAGTCTCGGTTGTAGGCTTGTCGTTGACACCCAGCAGATAAAAAGTTGACCGGCATCACAAAGCCGATGCCTTAGTCCATGATATAATCACGTCGGGTTGCCTACTCTAGGGTGGCAATCCGGCGTGATTATTATTTTTTCCAGATATGGACATGAAGATAGATGAAGGTTGTCCATATCCTCTGTCGAATATACTTACAAATGTTACCACCAACATCCGCTATTGGGGTGAATGCCTTTGGAAATTATCGAAGTGCCTATAAAATTGGTACGACGAGATCCAAACCAAGTGCGCAAAATTTTCAATAAAGAAAGCCTGGTCGGACTGGCTAAATCCATGGAAGAAGTGGGTCTGCTGCACCCGATACTGGTAAAAGAGGTGGAGGGGGGGTATCAGCTGATCGCCGGCGAGCGGCGCCTGCGGGCGGCCATCATGAACGGCAAAGAAACTATTGCCGCCATCATCCTCAAACCAGGCGTGCCGGTGAAGCAACTGCAGCTGATCGAAAACCTGCAGCGGGAAGACTTAAATCCCGTGGAACGGGCTCTGGCCGTGCATGAATTCATGACCATGGAAAAGCTGAACAAAGTGGTCACCGCCAAAAGGTTGGGCATTCCCCGCACCACCATCACGGATTGGCTTGATGTGCTGGAAGTGGAGGAGCGGTATCAGAGAGCATTGATAGACAATTTTAACGGTGGCAATTCCCCTCTTACCCTTTCACATATATCCGAGGCTCGCGCCCTGGCCAATAAGCTGCGCAGCCCTGCCATATGCAATGTCGTTCTCGATGCCGTACTGGAATATAAGCTGAGCAA
This sequence comes from Bacillota bacterium, assembly GCA_012840225.1. Classification (GTDB taxonomy): domain Bacteria; phylum Bacillota; class Limnochordia; order DTU080; family DTU080; genus DULU01. The sequence goes on along the minus strand of DULU01000089.1, from coordinate 53,286 downwards.
AGTGGAGACGAGAGAAGTGTGCGCTCTGGTGCGCTCCAACTCCGACGTGTCGGTGGAGGAAGCCGTCAAACTGGTGCGGCGTCCCGCCGATGTGCAGCCGTTGCCCAAAGAGGCGGAAGATGAAAGGATGGCGGTGCAGAGGAATATCGACCGCTGGGTGTCCGTCCTGGAAAGATCGGAGGAGACCCTCACCCAGCTGCGGCGCATTGCCCCTTTTTACCTGCCGGCCCATGAGCGCCAGCGCATCCTGGATCACTTGCAGCAAATACGCACGATGTTGGATCAAACAGTAGACCATATAATCAAAAATGCTGATAAACAACCACTTCCTCCACAGGTAAAACACCATCCCAACAAAAAGCAAAAGAAAAAGAAAAACATCTCTTGACAGAGGTTGCCCTCCAGGCCTGCTCCATACAAGCCGATTCATGCTATAATAAATTAGATAAGCTGAATGTGTCTCTGAAGGGGGGATCCTGCGATGGCGATTATGCAGGTTAAAGATAATGTCGAGGCGGAGAAGCCGACAAGGGGCACTGTAGTCGCCACAATTACTGATGAAGAAGCTGCCTCTCTGCGGGAGATAGTCATTCTTTACGATGCCATACGCATGACGCATATCACCCTCACTTTGGCTAAAGAGTTGGCTGAGAAAAAAGCCACCTGGTGGGAGACTATTTGTGTTAAATACGGATTACCCCATACCTGGCCGCTGGCTGCGGATTATGTGGAAAAGGTGATCTATATAGGCGAATGAACTGGGTACCGGCGCCCTGCGCCGGGCGGGCCCGTTTAGAGGGGCACGCCTGTGCGCAGCGCGCTGATATATTCTTCAGCCATGGGCATACCGGTCAGCCTGGCGGCTTCCGCCGTGAGTTCCAGATTATACGGCACCCGGCGGAACGTGATGCCCAGGCAGGAACCGCCGTCTGTTTGGTAATCGGCTAATTCAAGGAGGAGATAGGAAGCGCGGTTATTGTTGTCGGTTGGATGGCCGGTACTGCCGGCGTTGAGCACATACCTGCCTGATATGCGCCGCAGATACGGCACATGCACGTGTCCGGAGACTACGATGGTGGCATTGTGACCGGTGATCATCGGGCGAAACGACTCATCGGCCGCCGAAGGCGGCAGCCAGTCTTCGGTGGAATAAGGTGAGGCATGCACAAAGAGCAGGTTCTCTTCGCCGTGAGCCAGGGAGTGGCAAAACGGTGCGGCCTCCAACCACTTTAAGTGATCTTTCGACATGCGGCTCAGAGCCCATTTTCTGAACGCTTCCAGCTGTCGCCGGCGCTCCGGAGGGAAATGAGCCATGGCGGGAAAGCCGCGGAAGAGCCATTGATCGGTGTTGCCGGCAATGCAGGTGAGGGTGTCCATCCCTGCCAACAGTTCCAGGCATTCCACCGGCTGCGGCCCACGGAAACAGATGTCCCCCAGACAAATCCACCGCTCCACACCATTTTTGCGCCCGTCGTCGATCACCGCCGACAGGGCGGCGAGATTACCATGGATATCGCCGAAAATACCCAGTAACACTAATAAGCCCCCTATCTATAAGCAAAAAGTGAAAGTAAAAGTATACAAACCAAGAATAACGATCATGACGGGATTATGTCAACCTAACAGACTATGCCAAAAGTCATGAAAAGCTTATCATCAAGCATTTTTTTCCCGCGGACCCCCTAGCCGTCGTTCTTGCGCCGTCCTCCGGATTATGTCATAATCTATCTCATGCACATGGCCTGAGGAGAGGAGACTGCCAAACTGGAGAGGAGGTGTGACACGGTAGGTTGATGAGCGGCAAGGCGGAGATGGAGGTTTAGTTTGACTTTCAGCGCCGGGACTTACCCTATTGGGCAAGTTGACGAGGCAGTGGTTCATCGAAAGATTCGGCGGATACCACTCGGCTGATCACGGCCGCAAGCGGGCGACAAAACCCGGAAGCGATTCCGGCGACAAAGCGCTCCGGTGATATCACCCAGGCGACGGGTTGATCCCTTTTTGCCTTCCTTCTCCCTTCCAATCAAAAAAACAGCAATGTGAGCAGAAAATCCCATTTTCTCCTCCCTTTGGGCCGCGCTTTTTGCCCTTTTGTCGGTGCATTGGGAAATAGTGCGTCGGCGAGGGGTGCAAATTGGCAAGATTATTACGGGAGGTCATTCATCATGTGCGGTATTGTAGGTTACATTGGTTACCGACCGGCGGCAGAGGTGCTCGTGGACGGACTGCGCCGGCTGGAATATAGAGGCTATGACTCTGCGGGAGTGGCCTGCACCAATAACATCAGACTGGAGGTAGCCAAGAGTGCCGGGCGCCTGGACAATCTGGTGAAGGAGTTGGCCAAAAGGCCCCTGGAAGGGCAAAGTGGCATTGCTCATACCAGATGGGCTACCCACGGCGCTCCAACGGATATCAATGCCCATCCCCATACCGACTGTACCGGGACGATCGGTGTGGTGCACAACGGCATTATCGAAAATTATCTGGAACTGAAAGCTTGGCTGATCGAGAAAGGACACAAATTTAGTTCGGAAACCGACAGTGAAATATTGGCTCACTTAATCGAGGAATTTGCCGTTTCCTCTGTCGGCGGAGGTTCGGGCGATGCTCACGGTGCGAGGCTTTATAAGGCCCTGACCAAGGCGCTGTCGGTGGTGAGCGGATCATATGCTTTGGTGGTTCTCGATCAACATCAGCCCGATTTGTTGCTCGCCGCCCGCCAGGACAGCCCCTTGATCATCGGGTTGGGCGAAGGAGAAAATTTCCTGGCCTCGGATATGCCGGCCATCATCAAATACACCCGCCGGATGATGGTGCTGGAGGACGGCGATGTGGCCGTGGTGGGCAGGGAGAAGGTGATGGTGCAGAAGCTGGACGGCCTGCCGGTGGAGCGGCACCTCTTCATCGTCGACTGGGATCCGGGCCGCACGGAGAAGGAAGGCTACGACCACTTCATGCTCAAAGAGATCCATGAGCAGCCGGCGGCTTTGCGAGCCGCCCTGGCCGGCCGGGTGGGGTTTGATACCGGCGGCAAGCACCTGCCCAAATTGGAGCAGGTGCTGCCGGCCTCCGTGGCCGCAGCGTGCCGGGAGGCGGTGTTCGTGGCGGCCGGGACGGCTTATCACGCTGGGTATCTTGGCCGGGAATGGTGGCGGCGGTGGACGGACCTGCCGGTCCAGGCCGAGTTGGCCAGCGAATTCCGCTATCATCACCCTCATCTGGACCGGCACAGCTTGGTGGTCATCGTCAGCCAGTCGGGAGAGACGGCCGACACCTTGGCCGCTTTGCGGGAAGCCAAGCGCCGGGGAGCCGTCACTCTGGCGGTTACCAATGTGGTGGGTAGCTCTGTGGCCCGGGAAGCCGATTATGTACTTTATACCCAGGCCGGTCCGGAGATTGCCGTGGCCTCCACCAAAGCCTACACTTCCCAGTTGGCCTGTTTGGCTTTGACGGGGATATATATAGCCTCGACCAGGGGAGAGATGGACCAAAACCGAGCGGCGGCCCTTCTTGGGGAGCTCTTGGCGCTCAACGGGGTGATGAGGGAGATGATACCGCGCCTTGAGCCGGAGGTGCGGGAGGTGGCTGTGGAGTGGGGACGCACCGCCGATGTGTATTATATCGGCCGGGGTCTGGATTATCCGCTGGCCATGGAAGGTCAGCTGAAACTGAAGGAGATATCCTATATCCACGCCGAGGCCCTGGCGGCGGGGGAGTTGAAGCACGGTACCCTGGCACTGATCACCGAAGGTACGCCGGTGGTGGCGCTGGCTACCCAGCCGCAGCTTTTCGACAAAATGGTCAGCAACATCAAGGAAGTGAAAGCCCGCGGCGCCGAGGTGTTGCTTTTGACCGGGGAGAACAACCGGCACCGGCCGCTCGTGGATGTGGCCGATAAGGTCATCTACCTGCCGGAGGTGGATCCGGATCTCATGCCGATCATTGCCGCTGTTCCCCTGCAGCTTTTGGCCTATTATGCGGCGGTGAACCGGGGTTGCGATGTCGATCACCCGCGCAATCTGGCCAAAAGCGTCACCGTAGAATAAAAATATCCCAAAGAATGAAGGTGCCGGAGGCCTCTGTTGCCAATAGGTTATGTAAATAACTAGGTAGGTCTGAAGGAATGGGCAGAACAAAAACTTATTCTTTTGGAGCGGGAAAACGCGAGGCGCATGATGCCGGCGAATTTTACCGGCGCAGTTTATATCAGGACGATCCGGGGCTCATGGGAGCGGCGCTTTATGCCGCTCCCCCACCTGACCGGGAAGCCGCAGCGAGGACGGTCCCATACCGGCCGCTTGAGGAATGGGCGAACCGCGTCTATTGCCACACTGCGGAAGACATGCATCATATCCCTGATGAATCGGTGGCCTTAGCCTTCACTTCACCACCCTACAACACAGGGAAAACCTATGATGAAGACCTCTCCCTCCGGGAATATCTGGATCTGATCGCCAGGGTGGGGGCGGAAGTATACCGGGTGCTGCGGCCGGGCGGCCGGTATGTGATCAATATCGCCAATATCGGGCGAGCGCCATATATCCCCCTCCATGCCTACTTTTACGCCAGGCATATGGCCATCGGCTTCAAGACCGCCGGCGAGATCATCTGGCAGAAGGGCAAGGGGATGAACAGCAGTTGCGCCTGGGGCAGCTGGTGTTCGGCCAAGGCGCCCAGGCTGCGGGATATCCACGAATACCTGCTGGTCTTGGTGAAAGAGAGCTTTGGTCGCCCCGACAAGGGAGAAAGCGACATCTCGCGGGAGGAATTCATGGCCGCCACCCTGTCGGTCTGGGAGATTGCGCCGGAGTCGGCGCGCAAGATCGGCCATCCGGCCCCGTTTCCGGTAGAGCTGGCCGCCAGGGTGATCCGCTTATATTCCTATGTCGGCGATGTGGTGCTTGACCCCTTCAACGGTTCGGGGACCACCTGCCTCGCCGCTCTGATGAACGGCAGGCACTATGTAGGGTACGATATTGAGGAGAATTACTGCCGGCTGGCGGAAGAGCGCCTGGCCGGTTATAGGAGGACACAGAATGCCGGGAGATTGCCGGGATAGAACGCTCGCCCCTCTTGGCCGGCGGAGGATAGAATGGGCAGAAGCTGCCATGCCGGTCCTTTCCAGCATCAGAAATGAATGGTTGAAAACCAGGCCGCTCAGCGGCCTGACCATCGGGGCTTGCCTGCATGTCACCACCGAGACGGCCAATCTGATGCGCACCCTGGCGGCCGGTGGGGCCAAAGTGGCGCTATGCGCCTCAAATCCGCTGTCTACACAGGATGATGTGGCGGCGGCGTTGAATGAGGTATACAGTATACCTACTTATGCGGTGAAGGGGGAAGACACCGCCACTTATTACCGGCACATAAACCAGGTGCTGGACACCGAGCCACAGATCACTATGGACGACGGGGCCGATCTGGTGAACACCATCGTCGGGCAAAGGCGGGAATTGATCCCTCATATCATGGGCAGCCTGGAGGAGACCACCACCGGCGTCATCAGGCTTAGAGCCATGGAGGCCGACAAGCAGCTGCCGTTTCCCGTGATCGCCGTCAACGATGCCTTAACCAAGCATATGTTCGACAATCGTTACGGCACGGGGCAATCGACCATCGACGGGCTGCTGCGGGCCACCAATATGCTGATCGCCGGCACCACCTTTGTGGTGATCGGCTATGGTTGGTGCGGCCGGGGGTTGGCTATGAGGGCCAAAGGCATGGGCGCCAACGTCATCGTGGTGGAAGTCGATCCCCTGCGGGCGCTTGAGGCGGTGATGGAAGGCTACCGGGTGATGCCGATGCTGGAAGCGGCGCCGCTAGGCGATGTCTTTGTGACGGTGACGGGCAACAAGCATGTGCTGGCCGGCCGGCATTTTGCGCTGATGAAAGACGGTGCCGTTGTGGCCAATTCGGGTCACTTCGATGTGGAGGTGGATCTCGCCGCCCTGAAAGAGATGGCCGTGGAGATTAGAGAGGTGCGCCCGGGTGTCGATGAGTTTATAATGGCGGACGGCCGCCGCCTGCGCCTTTTGGCAAAAGGCCGGCTGCTCAACTTGGCGGCTGCGGAAGGACACCCCGCCCAGGTCATGGACATGAGCTTTGCCAATCAGGCTTTGTGCGCCGAGTATATATTCAAAAACCAAGGGCGCCTGGAATGCCGGGTCTATCCGGTGCCCACAGAGATCGACAGGAAAGTGGCGGCGTTGAAGCTGGCCTCCATGGGGATCAAGCTGGAAACCTTGACCCCGGAGCAGGTGGCTTATTTGCGGAGTTACCAGGCCGGTACATAATCAGACGCAATAAAGCGGCGATATCAGCCGCCCGGCACAGGAGTCCGGCAGTGCGGGATGAATTTTAAACTAGATAGAGTGCGGTCCAGGAGGGGTAAAGATGAGAATAACCAAAGAAGAAGCCTTGAATTATCACAGCTGCGGAGGACGCCCCGGGAAAATAGGCTTGAGCCTCACCAAACCGGTGGTCACCCAGCGTGATTTATCGCTCGCTTATACCCCTGGTGTGGCTGAACCGGTGTGGGAGATCGCCGCCAGTCCGGAAAAAGCGTATGATTATACCAGCAAGGGCAACATGGTGGCCGTGGTCTCCAACGGCACGGCGGTGTTGGGGATCGGTGATGTGGGACCACTGGCTGCCAAACCGGTAATGGAAGGCAAGTGTGTCCTGTTTAAACGGTTTGCCGATATCGATGCCTTCGATCTGGAAATCGACGCCGGGGATCCCGCCCAGGTGGTAAGCATCGTGAAGGCCATCGCTCCTTCTTTCGGCGGCATCAACCTGGAGGATATCAAAGCCCCGGACTGCTTCGTCATTGAAGAGCAGCTGAAAAAAGAACTGCACATCCCGGTGTTTCACGACGATCAGCACGGCACGGCGATCATTGTAGGTGCGGCACTGCTCAACGCTCTGGAAATAGTGGGCAAGGAGATCGGGCAGGTGCAGGTGGTGATCAACGGTGCTGGCGCCGCCGGCATCGCCTGCGCCAATTTTCTCCTGCAGCTGGGAGTATCCGCCGATCATCTCCTCCTTTGCGATTCCAAAGGTGTGATCACAAAACGCCGCCTGGATTCCCTGAATCCATATAAAGCCAAATTTGCTCGCGATGTGGATGTCGCCACGCTGGCTGAGGCCGTCGCTGGCGCCGATGTCTTTATCGGCCTCTCGGTCAAGGGGGCGCTGACTCCGGAGATGGTCGGCGCCATGGCGGAAAAGCCTATCGTTTTCGCCCTGGCCAATCCAGATCCGGAAATGGCATATGAAGATATCAAAGCTCTGCGTCCCGAGGCCATTGTAGCCACAGGAAGAAGCGACAAACCCAATCAGGTGAACAATGTGTTGGGCTTTCCCTTCATCTTCCGGGGAGCGCTCGATGTAAGCGCCAGGCAGATCAACGAGGAGATGAAACTGGCGGCCGCCCGGGCCTTGGCCGCATTGGCCAGGGAGCCGGTGACCGCTTCCATTGCTCATCTATATGGCGTCGATCATCTCTCCTTCGGACCCGATTACATTATTCCCAAACCCTTGGACCCCAGAGTGCTCACCAGAGTAGCCCCGGCGGTGGCCAGAGCGGCCATGGCCTCCGGAGTAGCCGGCAAGATCATCGATATAGAGGAATATGAAGTCGGCCTGCAATCCCGCCTGGGACCGACCAAAGAGATCAAGCTGAATCTCATGACGCGGGTGAAGAGGGACAAAAGGCGCGTGGTCTTCAGCGAAGGGGAAAATGAGAAGGTGCTGAAAGCGGCCGCCGTCATGACGAAAGAGCATATCGCCACCCCGATATTGCTGGGGCGGGAAGAGGTGATCAAGGAGAAAGCGGAGCGCCTCGGCATCCGGCAGTTGCCGGAAATCATAGATCCCAATACGGACAAGCGCCTGAAAGAATTTGCCCGGGAACTCTATCTGATGAGGCAGCGGAAAGGAGTGACCCGCACCGAGGCTTCCATCATGGTGCGCCGGCCTATCTATTTCGGTGCCATGCTGGTGACCAAAGGGGAAGCCGAGGCTTTGGTCGGCGGCCCGGCTTTGCATCCCGCCGATGTGATGCGTCCCGCCCTGCAGGTGATCAGGCCCAACAACGGTTATAACATCGTGGCCGGGCTATATATAACCGCTATTGCCGGCCGTATCTTCTTCCTCACCGATCCCACGGTGAATGTAAATCCCAGCGCCGAGGATCTGGCCCATATCGCGTTGATGGCTGAAGAGCGGGTCAGGGCGATGGGCGTGGAGCCGCGCATCGCCATGCTCAGCTTCTCCAGCTTCGGTTCCAGCCGCCACCCGGCAGCGGTGAAAATGAGCGAAGCCGCCGAACTGGTGAAAGTGTTGCGTCCCGAGGTGGTTTGCGACGGGGAAATTCAGGCTCACCTGGCCGTCAATCATGAATTGCTGGATGAGCGGCATCCCTTCAGCGACCTGACCGATGCGGCGAACATCCTGGTCTTCCCCGGCCTGGAAGCAGCCAATATTGCCGTGCGGCTTTTGCAGTCATTAGGCGGCGCGGAAGTGATGGGGCCGATCCTCCTGGGCACGGAACGTCCCGTATATGTTCTGCGCAATTCGGACGATGTGTCCGATATCATCGATGTGACGGCCTTGGCGGTGGTGCATATCCAAGATATAGAAAAGCAGCAAAGCCAGTGGTCCACGCATGCGGCCGTCAAAGCGGGAAAAACCCATGAAGTGGTCGATGAAGACCTCCTGTCGCAGCTCTCGCCGTTGGAACGCATTTTCCGGGCGAAGAGCGTCTTGCGCAGCAAAGCCGATATTGAAGGCGAATTCGTTATCTAGAATTCGTTATTTAACAGTATCAAGCCGGCGCATTCCTGTGAACGGCTGAGATTGAGAGAGATCGCCATACAGGGAGAGCTTAGCTAATCTCCTTTCTTCACCCCATACGGTCTTTGCCCGGACGGAGGTCTTCTGTTAGTTTGGAAACCGTCCAGCCGCCTGTGAGCTTGGGGAGGAAGACGGAATGAAAAAACGTTGGTTTTCCCTGATCATGATGGTAGCTTTGTCTCTGGTCTATTGACGCTTTAACCGACGAAAGCGGAGAACGGAAGGTGAGCGCCATAGACATCGAGTTTTTTGGCACCCGGTTAGGTTCATCCATCATGTTTGCCACTCTCTTTACTACAGCTATGAACATAACGGAAAGAAAAAAGTTGTCGCCTGAACAAAAAAGCGGTCTAGGCCTGTTGCGTATTAATTTATACTGGTTTTCCATGAGCTTTTTTCTGTGGTATTTTGTCAAACATGGCTTATTAAAATAAAGCAAAGCAGAGGTTAACCGGGTGCGGGCACCCGGTCGGCCGCCTGCCGTTTCCTGGCGCCTGAACAGGGCGCCTTTTTCTTTTGTGTGCCCTGGTGTCTGTTGGGGAGAAATGAAGGCCGATCCGCCTTTCGCCAATTTCAATTCTATCAACATTTTTCCGTCTGTGATTTCCTGAGAACGGCAGAGCTTTAAAGAGATGGCCATACAGGGAAGGCTTGGCTAATTTCCTTTCATCACCCTATACGGTCTTTGCCCGGGTGGAGAACTTTATGTTAGTTTGAAAACCGTCCAGCCGCCTGTGAGACTTGAGGAGGAAGGCAGAAATGAAAAAACGTTGGTTTTCTTTGATCATGGTGGTAGCTTTGTCTTTGGTCTTCGGGCTGCAATCAATGGCCGCTCCGGCGGCGTTCGCTGCAGAACCGCCTGCCGTCGACTGGTCCGCATATGGCCGTCCTCTTTCTGCAGAAGAGATGGCAACTGTGGACGGCGAATGGCTCTGCATTGTTACTGGGGCTATCTCCGGAGCTGTCGGTTCGTTTTTCGAGTATATTATCTCTGATGATACTCCCACGGTAGAAGAGGCCGCGGAAGCAGTGATCACGGGAGCGGTGATCGGCGCTGTAAGTGGCGGCTTGAGCGGATTTGTCACCGGCAACACCGGATTTTCCTGGTCCGGGTTGGGGTGGGGTGTGTGGACCTCGGCTCATGTCGGCTCTTTGGCCGGATTGGCCGACGTGGTGTTGGATGAAATTTTTGATAGGTAGGTAAGACCGGAGGAACCGGGTGCCGGCAGGCGGTCAATCGGCTTCGCCCTGCTGGGCCTGCCGGTTTTGACTGCCGGTGCCGGTGCCCGGTCGGCCTCTCACCATAGCGGTGACGACACCCAACAAGGCAAAGCCTGAACCGACGAGGAAGGTATCCCTGACAGCCGCCACATACGGAGTCAAACCTGCATCGTAAGCAAACATTCTCCCCGTCATCTCCTGGTAAAGGTAAAAGTCATGTCTGGAACTGAAAACGGCGGCGCTGACGGCCACTCCCAGCACCATGCCTACATTGCGCATGGTGGCCAGCATACCGCTCGCCAGGCCCAGCCGGTCTTTGGGTACGCTGCCCATGATGGCGCTGTTATTGGGGGCCTGAAAAAGGCCTGAACCTAATCCTACGATAGCCAGGCGCCAGAATATGCTGCCCGGGTCTGTGGTGCCGGTCAGGCGGCTCAAGAGCCACAATCCCACGGTGATGATGAGCATCCCCAACGGGCTTAGGATATAGGAACCCAACCGGTCGGACAAGGCGCCGCTGAAGGGAGCCATGAGAAGCATGAAGACCGGGAAAGCCAAAAGGATGAGGCCGGCTTGCTGTGGTGGTAAGCCCAACGCTTGTTGCAGGTAAAAAGGCATCAGAAAGGTCACCGTGAACTGGGCCATATAATTGAGCAGAGCGCTGCCGTTGGCGGCGGCAAAAAGCCTGATCCTGAAGAGGTGCAGGTCGACCATGGGATCTGCGACCCGCCGCTCGATGTGGAAAAAGGAGACAAAGGCAAGAAGGCCGATTATCCACAGCACCGTTATAGGCGCCGAGCGCCAACCCCAGGTGTCGCCCCTGCTCAAGGCTAATAGAAGAGACAATAGGGCGATGAAAAAAGTGGCCGCTCCGGATACATCAAAGCGGCGCCGGCGCCTGTCGGGAGCTGGATAGGGGAGGATCCGGTGAGCCAGCCAGATGCCGGCCAAGCCGATCGGCAAATTGATGAGGAAGATGGAGCGCCAGCCGCTGAGCTGCACCAGGAGGCCGCCCAGGACGGGACCGGCAGCGAGGCCGACGCCGACCATCATGCCGTTGAGGCCTAAAGCCCGCCCTCTCTCGTTGGCCGGAAAGGCGGCGGTGATCAGAGCCGGTCCGGCAGCCATCATCATGCCGGCACCTATGGCCTGCACCACCCGGAAAGCGATCAATAAACCGATGTTGGAAGATAAGCTGCACAATAGCGATCCGGCGGTGAAGACGGCAAAACCGGTGACATAAATATGGCGGTGGCCCCAGAGGTCGCCGGCCCGGCCGTAGGTCAAAAGCAAGCTGCTGATGGTGAGCAGGTAGGCCGCCGCCACCCATTCGGCCACGGTAATTGTCGTGTTCAGATCGGCCGTGATCACCGGCAGGGCAATGTTGACCACGCTGCTGTCGAGAGGGGACATGATGCTGCCGATGCCGACCGTCATGAGTATAGCCCAGCGTTTGCGCTCATCTTGGGCCCAGGCGCCTATCATAAAACAACCAAACCTTTCCCCGAAACCTGAAAAAACGCCGTCCGGCTCCTCCGGAACCGGAGACGTTTTGTTCAATAAAGCTCTGAATTCAACAGCCGAAAAAGATGCCCTGCCTGCTCCGCTAAATGAACAAAAAAGCAGGTTGTCTCCGGCTCATCAATGAAGTAATTCATATCGCCGCGGCGAGGAGGGCAACCCGGCGGTTGCCCGTCTCATATATCTTGGCCAAAGGAGCAGCGATGCATATGGAAAACTTCCGCTTTCTCAGTTCGACTCAGATCATATTCGGCCGGGGGAGCCACCATGAAGTGGGTCCGGAGACCGGAAAATACAGCCGCAAGGTGTTGTTACATTATGGCGGTGGGAGCATCAAAAAGAGCGGTTTGTTCGACCAGGTGACGGCCTCCCTGCAAGAAGCCGGGGTAGAGTACGTCGAACTGGGCGGAGTCGCCCCCAATCCCAGGTTAAGCCTGGTATATAAAGGCATAGAGCTGTGCCGGAAGGAAGGGATTAATTTCGTTCTGGCCGTCGGCGGCGGAAGCGTCATCGATTCGGCCAAAGCCATCGCTTTGGGCGTGCCGTATCAAGGGGACGTGTGGGACTTCTTCAGCGGCAAAGCCGAAGCGCAAACCTCTCTGCCGGTGGGAGCGATTCCGACCATCGCCGCGGCAGGGAGTGAAGCCAGCTGGAGCTGCGTCATCACCAATGAGGACGGCTGGCTGAAGCGGAGCTATAACAATAACATCAACCGGCCTGTCTTCGCCATTTTAAACCCTGAGCTGACGTTCACCTTGCCGCCCTATCAGACGGCTTGCGGCGCCATGGACATATTAGCCCATGTTTTTGAGCGCTATTTTACCAATACCCCTCATGTCGACTTGACGGATCGCCTGGGCGAAGCTGTGATGAAAACCGTCATTAAGCATACGCCTGTGGTTCTGCGCGAACCGGAGAACTACGACGCCAGGGCCGAAATCATGTGGGCGGGAACGCTGGCGCACAATGACCTGGTGGGCACGGGGCGGATCGGGGATTGGGCCACCCACATCCTGGAGCATGAATTGAGCGGTATGTATGATGTGGCCCATGGAGCCGGCCTGGCAGCTCTCTTCCCGGCCTGGATGACCTACGTCTATCGCCATGATGTCTACCGCTTTGCTCAATTTGCCGTGCGCGTCTGGGATGTCGAGCCCGATTTTCGCCATCCGGAAGAGATCGCCCTCGCCGGCATCGCGCGGCTGCGGCAGTTCATCAGGTCGATTGGCTTGCCTGTCTCCTTGGCTGAGCTGAAAATCGGCCGGGAGAAATTCGATGAGCTGGTGGCCAAGTGCAGAATGCCGAACGATGATACGCTCGGCAAATTTGTCCGGCTGACCCGGGACGATCTGCGCCGCATTTTGGAGTTGGCCGCCGAATAGCACGGAGTTCATCTCCTGATTAGATCGCATGTGAAAAACGGTGGAAAGAAGGGGTGGCTGGTGCAGATCACTGGACACCTATGGCTGGTCGGCAGCGGGCGGATGGGTTTTGATCTATCCGACCCGCTGGACTGCCATGTCTATTTGCTTGCTGCCGGAGAAGAACGGATTTTGATTGATGCCGGAGCCGGCTATGACACGACCCAGCTATTGGCGAATATCGATGAGACCCTGGGCGGCGGTGCACCGACCAGGCTCTTTCTCACGCACAAGCATGTCGATCACAGCGGTGGGGCGGCCGTGTTGAAGGAAAGGTACGGCCTGGAAATATGGGCTTCCGCACACACAGCCGAAGCTGTGGTCAACGCCGACCGCCGGCTGATTTGCCTGGATGAAGCTATCGCGGCCGGGCTTTATCCTCCGGACATGGAGTTTCAAGCCTGCAGCATCGACCATATATTAAATGACGGGGACGAGGTGCGGATAGGCGGCGAGGAGGGAGTCCTCACCATCAAGGCTTTGTCCACCCCGGGGCACTGTGACGGGCACCTGTCCTTCCTGGTCGACGGGTACGGCTACCGGATGCTTTTCTCGGGGGACAGCATCTTCTGCGGCGGGCGGGTGGCTTGGCAGGCCATATATGATTGTTCCATAACGGAGCATATTGAGAGCATCAGAAAGATGCAGGCCGCCGATTTCTCCGCCTTGCTGCCCGGACACCTCACCTTTAGCCTCAGGCGGGGAAAAAGGCACCTGGAAGCGGCACTGGCAGCGGTGAACCGGTTGCGGCTTCCGCCTCACCTGACCTGAGGAAGAAGCTGAGGAAGACGGCAGCCGGGCGCATGGGCAGCCGGAGCGCCCGGCCAAAAGGCCAATGGCCTCATGCCGGTTATGCCTATTCCCGGCGGTTATTCATATTCCCATTTATGCAGCCAGGGGTCTTTGGTCTCCTTCTGGAACTGCTGCAGTTTGGCGCAGAATTCGGCCACCAGTTGCCCATATGCCGGATCTTCCGCCAGGTTCACCGTCTCATGGGGATCATTCTCCAGATCATAAAGCTCAAAGCGGGGACGGTGAATATAGGCCGCCACTTTGCGCATGCCTACCTGATCCAGCCGGCGCCGCAGCGCGCCCTGCCATGACGGTGCCGCCCACAGATCGCTGGCAAAGGAATAATCCAGCTTCCAGGCGATGTTCCAGATGAATTTATATTTTTTTGTCCGTATCGCCCGCATTGGATAGTAGTTGGTGATCTCATGGAAAGTGTGGGCGGTAAAGACCTCTGCGCGCCAGTTGGGCGGATCCTCCTCGTCGATCACCTCTTTGAACGAGCGGCCGTGAAAGGCGGCCGGGTCATGGTAGAGACCGGCAAAGTCCAGCACCGTGGGGGTGATGTCCGCCCAGGTGATCAAGGCGCTGCAGGTGGTGCCGCGCTTGTGGTGCAGCGGGCTGCGCACAATGCAAGGGAGATTGGTGCCCGGTTCATAGAGGGTGGTTTTGGCCTGCGGGAAGGCCGCTCCGTTGTCGGAAATATAGATGATGACCGTGTTGTCGTATTTACCTTCTTCTTTGAGGATCTTTATCAGGCGCCCTACCCCCCGGTCCAGGCGGGATATGGATTGATAATATTGCGCCAGCTCGGCGCGGGACTCGGGGATATCCGCCAGAAACGGGGGAATAATCACTTCGTCCTCGGCATAGGTTTGTTCCTGATCGCCGGGGAATGATGTTTCCGGGTTGCCGAAATTGTTCGGCTGCAGGGGATGTGATTTTACCACCCGCTCCCGGTGCGGGTTGTGCGAGCAATAGTATAAAAAGAAAGGCTCCGCCTCCCTGATGAAAGACCGGCAGCTCTCGGCCATGCGCACGTCGTCGCGGCCGAAGGCATTATCTTTGATGCCCCAGTGGAAGGGGAAGAGATGATCCGGAGCATAATGCTTTTTGCCTACGCGGCCGGTGCGGTAGCCGCCCTCTCCCAAAAGAGCCGGCAAAGTGCGCACATGTTCAAAGCAAGAGAAATGATGGTGGGCGTGGGTATGCCCGTAAGTCCCGTTGCTGTGGTTATATAAGCCGGTCATGATGACGGAGCGGCTGGCGGCGCAGGAGGCGGTGGTGCAGAAGCTGTGGGTGAAGCGCACCCCTTCGGCGGCCAACTGATCCAGGTGCGGCGTTTTTATAACCGGGTTGCCGTAGCAACCTAGCGCTTCCCGCCCGTGGTCGTCGGCCACTATCAACACGATGTTGGGCCGCTCGCCACCTTTCCCGCGGCTTTGGTTTTGCTTGTTCATCTGTTTCACCTCAAAACGTATCATTATGTATGCCGGTGTGTGGACGCTCTAGCTTACTGTTTACTGTTTATATAACGGTGCGGAGTTTCCTTCCCGGAAGGGAGGCAGGCGTTTGGCGCCTGGTTAAAGAAATATCCGGGGGGAAGCGGATTTATAAGGAGTTGGGGGGATTGTGGTGATTAAAGCGGTTCTTTTCGATGTGGGAGGCGTCCTCTTGCGGCTTGGGGAAGCGGAGTACCGCCGGGATTTGGTACGCCGCCTGGTTTTGCCCGATATCCCACCTCGCTATGAGGAAGTGACGCCGCAGTTGCAAAAAGGCGAGCTTTTGGAGACCGATTTCTGGCAGAGTCTCGCCGGCCGGCCGGTAGCCGGCGACGCCTTCGACGATATATGGCTGGAATATTATCGCCATCTTCCCGAGATGCAGGCGTTGGCCGCAGAGGTGAGAGCCGGAGGGTTGCGTACGGGCATCCTTTCCAACACTACCTTCAACCATGCCCGGTTGATGAAGGACATGGGTTTGTTCACCCATTTTGATCCGGTAGTCTTGTCGTATGAGGTGGGGAGCTGCAAGCCCGAGCGGGAAATATACCAGTATGCCCTGCGGCTATTGGATCTGGCGCCGGAGGAGACGGCTTACATAGACGATATACCGGAATATGTGGCGGCTGCCGCTGCCCTGGGCATCAGAGCCATTCATCACACCGGCGATGTGGAAAAAACCAGGCACATCTTGTTCGGTATGCTTAAGCCGGAGGTCTGAGAGGGGTTAAAGCGGCTGTTGGCGGTGCAGCTGGCGGCAGTGGTTCCGGTAGCCTGCCGAGATGAACAAGGAGTCTTTTTTACATGGCCAAAGTAAGAAAAGTGGTTGACGGGGGTTCTTCTTTATGATAATAATTAGTTATGCTAACTAAACGTTAGGCGGTTCTCCCCGAGCAACTGCGCCGCCAGGGATGACCGGAGATCCGGGAAGGGAGGTGTCCGATGCCGGCCTTAAACTTCAATGAGCTGAAGCACAATCTCAGCCTTTTGCAACTCTTGCTTGAGGAGGTCATCATGCCGGAGGCTTTGGCTGCCGGATCGGGCGGCCGGGACTTCATGTCCAAAGCCCGGCTGGCGGCCATGCGTTTTGTGTCTAACCATCCGGGTGCTGCTCCGGGGCAGGCTGCTCAAGCTTTGGGCATCAGTGCCCCGTCCATGACCAATCTGATAAACCGCCTGGTGAAAAGCGGCTGGTTGGTGAAAAAAGAGTCTGCCGATGACCAGCGGGGAGTGACGCTGTCATTAACCGCTGAAGGAAAGCGGGTGCTGGATAAGGTGGAAAAAGCTTACCGGCGCGCCCTGGAGGCTTTTCTGGATCAGATGAGCGATGAGGAACTGCAGCATCTGCATCTGGGTGTGACCGGGATGTTGCGGGTAGCCGGCCGGGCGGTTGATGAACAACAATTCTGCCTGCAATGCGGCCTGCACCACACCGAGAGCTGCATTTTGGCACAGGTGAGAAAAAGAAAAATGGAAGCATATGGGGAAGAAGACCAAGATAAATAATGGGCAAACGGAGGAATAACTTGATGTATTGCAATCAGTGTTCAATGGTAGCCGGGGCAGCCTGCACGAAGGTGGGGGTGTGCGGTAAAGATGCCGACATCCAAAGCTTGCAGGAGAACCTCTTGTATGCTCTGAAGGGCATCAGCGCCTATGTCTATCATGCCCGCGAGCTCGGCAAGGCCGATGAAGAGGTGGACGCTTTCCTGGCGGAAGGTCTCTACAGCACCCTGACCAATGTGGATTTCGATCTGGAGAGGTTTATCAAGCTCAATCTGAAAGCCGGGGAAATCAATGTGCGGGCGATGCGCAACCTGCGCCAGGCACATATCGATGCTTTCGGCGCTCATGAGCCGGCGCAGGTGGAGACCGGCACGGTGGCCGGTCCCGGCATTTTGGTCACCGGGCACAACATGAAAGCGCTGTATGAGCTGTTGAGGCAAAGTGAAGGCCAAGGAGTTAATATATATACTCATTCCGAGATGCTTCCGGCTCATGGCTATCCACGCCTGCGGGCCTTCTCCCACCTGCGGGGGAACCTGGGCGGGTCCTGGATCGACCAGCGGCAGCTGTTCAGCGAGTTCAGCGGGGCGATCTTAGGTACCACCAACTGTGTAGTGCTGCCGAGGGAGAGCTACAAGGAGCGCATGTTCACCTGCGGTATCACCGGTCTGCCCGGAGTGCGCCACATTGAGGGCTACGATTTCACTCCCGTGATCGAGCTGGCCAAGAAGCTACCACCGTTGCCTGAGGCTCCCGGGAAAACGGTGTTGACCACCGGCTTCAGCGCCGGCAATGTGCTGCCGCTGGCCGGGAAGATCATAGAAGCGGTAGAGCAGGGCAAGATCAGTCACTTCTTCCTGGTGGGCGGTTGCGATGCACCGGGCAAGGGTCATCAATATTACCGGGAATTTGTGCAGGCTGCGGCGGAGAGGCCCGATGTGGTCATCCTCACCTTGGCTTGCGGTAAATTCCGCTTCAACGATCTCGATCTGGGCACCATCGACGGCATCCCCAGACTGATCGATCTGGGGCAGTGCAACGACGCCATTCACGCCATCGACATCGCCGTGGCCTTATCCGAAGCTTTAGGTTGCCCGGTGAACGATCTGCCCCTCACCTTGGTGCTCTCCTGGATGGAGCAGAAGGCGGCGGCTATCCTGATGAGTCTCTTTTCCCTGGGGATAAAAGGGATCTATCTGGGGCCCAAGCTTCCGGCCTGGATCACCCCGGCGGTGCTGGCCGTGCTGCAGAAAGAGTTCGACTTGCGCCAGACCGGCGAGCCGCGGGAAGATCTGGCCGCCATGCTGGGTGGTCAAAAGGTCAGGACTGCCTGATCTCCGTCGCTCTGGGCCGGAGAGATGGCGAAGGCGAGGGAGAGTAGAGAAGTTGAAAATTGACTGGGAGGTCGGATGAAGATGAGCATTTGCCGCACATGCCATGCGGTCGACAGGTGTCCGTCGGCGCATCGAAGCACGAACGAAATGTATGAGTACTGTCGAAGCCAGGGTATCCCGACCATTTTCGATCGCTATCAATCGCAGCAACCGCAATGCGGGTTCGGCATGCAGGGGATATGTTGCCAGCTGTGCAGCCATGGACCATGCCGCATCACCCACCGCGCCGAGCGCGGCATCTGCGGAGCCACCGCCGACACCATTGCGGCCCGTAACCTCTTAAGACTGGCTGTTCATGGGGCGGCCGCCTATTCCCACCACCTGGAAGAGGCCATCGACACCCTCAAAGCCACGGCTTTGGGAAGCACGCCTTTCCGCATCGGCGATTCCCAGAAGCTCCAGGAGGTGGCCATGGGTTTCGGCATCAACGTCGCCGGGCAAAGCGAGAGGGAGCTCGCCCTGCAGCTTGCAGACCGGCTTTTGGCCGACATGCACAAAGCGAGCCGTGAGCCGCTCACCAGTCTCTCTCTCCTCGCCCCGCCTTCCCGCCGCGAGGTGTGGGCTAAGCTGGGCGTCATTCCCGGCGGGATCCTCTCTGAGATCAGAGATGCCTTAACCAAATCCATGACCAGCATCAATACCGATCCGGTGGATCTGCTTTTGACTGCCGTGCGATTAGCCCTCGCCACTGGTTACCTGGGCTTGATGGGCACCATCACTGTGCAGGATATCGTTCTCGGCTCGCCGGCCCTGACCGAAAGCTGGGCAGATCTGGGCGTGATCGATCCGGAAAAAGTGAATATTGTGGCGCATGGTCACGTGCCTTTTGTCGGCACGGCCGTCATCCAAGCGAGCCGCGATCCGGAAATATTGTCCTGGGCCAAAGAAGCAGGAGCCAAGGGGATCAATGTATATGGATCCATGTGCACCGGGCAGGAGCTGATGCAGCGTTCCGCCGCCAGTGCCGGTGGTTTTGCCGGGCAGTTGGCCAACTGGATAGCCCAGGAATATATCATCGCCACCGGGGCTGTGGATCTGGTGATGATGGATATGAACTGCTCCATTCCGGCCTTGTCCACCATAGCCGAGCACTTCCCTACCAGATTGGTCTCGGTGGACAAAGTGGTGCGCCTGCCGGGAGTTTCTGAACATGTGGACTATGCCCCGGAGCAGGTGGCCGCCCAAGCCAGGGAATTGATCCGCATGGCCATAGAAGCCTACCGCCGCCGGCAAAACGGCTATCGGGGACTGGGAAGCCAGGGAAATCACCATGGGAACGGCAGGCCGGCTCCTTATCTCCCGCCCTATAAAGCCAAAGTGCTGGCCGGCTTCGGCCTGGAAAGCATCAGCCGGGCCTTCGGCGGCAGCCTGGAGCCGCTCTTGGCGGCCATCGCCGACGGCACCATCCGCGGGGTGGTGGCCGTGGTGGGCTGTACCAACAATCGCAATGGTCACGATACCACCGGTTTGGCCATCATGCAGGAGTTGATCAAAAACAATGTCTTAGTGATAAGCGCCGGCTGCATGAGCAGCGCGGCGGAGATCGAGAGCTTAATGGATCCGGCGGCAGAGGCCCGGTGCGGAGCCGGCCTGAGCCGCTTTTGCCGGGAGGCGGGCATTCCGCCGGTGCTCAACTTCGGTTCCTGTGTGGATATTGGCCGCATTGTGCTGGCCGTCACCCGGCTGGCGGCACTGCTCAATGTGGATCCCAGTCGGCTGCCGGTAGCGGTCTCCGCTCCGGAATACCTGGAGCAAAAGGCGGTAGCCGACGGTATCTTTGCCGTGGCCTTTGGGTTGTTGACACACCTTGGCCCTGTGCCCCCTGTAGCCGGGAGCAGCCTGGTCACCCGGGTGCTGACGGAAGACATTGAAGGGCTTCTTGGCGGGAAGGTGCTCCTGGAGCAGGAGCCGAAAGCCGCCGCCGCGGCCATGATCGAACACATCGAAGCGAAAAGGGAAGCTTTGGGCTTGTGAAACCGGCGCGGGAGCTGAAAGCGGGGTGCCTTTTGGGTATGAGAAGAGTGATGATCGATGCCGGGAAGTGCAACGGCTGCATGACCTGTGTCCTGGCTTGTGCGGGAGCACATGCGGCCAATGATAAATCCATCATAGGAGGCATGATGGAAAAGACGCCGCCCCGTATACAGGTGTTACCGGTGAAGGGGCGGGCCGTGCCGCTGCTTTGCCTGCACTGCGAGGAACCTGCCTGCGTGGATGCCTGCATGACCGGGGCGATGCGTAAGGACCCCAAAAGCGGTTTGGTCTCGAATGAAGGGGGCGAGCAGGCCTGTGTGGGCTGTTGGATGTGCATCATGGCCTGCCCTTATGGAGCCGTGCGGCAGCATCCTGACAAGAAAGTGGCGCTGAAATGCGACGGCTGTCCCGACCGGGAAGTGCCGGCCTGTGCCGCCGCCTGTCCCATGGATGCCCTGATTTGGGGCGAAGTGGATGATTTCGCTGCCGGACGAGCCATGAAAACAGCTCTGGCTCTGCTGGAGGGAGCTTGAGGTTGAAGTGGTGAGGTGAGTCTGGATGCGCTTTGTCATCATTGGTAGCGGCGCGGCAGGGGTGAGAGCCGCTGAGACGCTCAGGCAGATTTTCCCCTCCGGGGAGGCTCGGAGAAGCGGCAATAGTTTCGAAGACAGCGGGGTACAGGTGGACGGCCGGCCGGAGGATGGCCAGGTGACCGTTACTTTGGTATCCGCCGAAGATTTTCCTCCCTATTCCCGCTGCCTCTTGCCGGCTTACCTGGCCGGGCGTTGCCGGGAGGAAGACCTCACCATCAGGCCGAGGGATTTTTTTCGGAAGCTGGGCATCAACCTGCTCCTGGGGCGGGAGGCTTTGGCCGTTGACCCAGGCAAAAAGGTGGTGAAGCTGGCAGATGGTGAGGAGTTGCCATATGATCGCCTGCTCATCGCTACCGGCGCCGCCTCCCGTTTTCCGCCTATACCGGGGATAGACCGCCCGCAGGTATTCGGTTTGCGCCATCTGGCGGATGCTCGGGCGATAGAACAAGCCTGTGTTCAAATGTGCACCCGGCCCGGTGCCCACGCCGGTGCCCACGCCGGCGCCCAACCTGATTCCGATTCTCGGCTGGTTGCCCAAACCCGCTCCGTCGTGGTGATCGGCGGCGGTTTTGTGGGCGTGGAAGCCGCCTATGCCCTGATAAGAAGGTGGGGCGCTCAGCTTGAGGTGACCGTCGTGGAGAAGGAAGCGCAGATCCTGCCGGCGCAATTTGATGCATATGCGGCGGGGATGCTGCAGAGGGAGATGGAGAAAGAAGGGATCCGCTTTATTTTGGGTCGGCAGGTTGGGGAGATCGTTGGTCAGGAAAGGCCTGACCATGAGGCAGGACGAGAAGTCGGGGATCGATGTCGGGTGGTGTTGACCGGCAGCGGGACGGCAGGTGACAGCGGAGAGGAAAGCTTGCCGGCTGATCTGATTATTGTGGCTGCGGGCATCACTCCCAATACGGCATGGGCAGCGTCCGCCGGTCCGGCCGTCCGCCGGGGCATTTTGATCGATGATTACCTGGAAACCAGTGTGCCCGGCATTTATGCCGCCGGGGACGTGGCCGAATTCCGCACCCTTTCCCCGGAGCGCGCCGGAGCCTTGCCCACCTGGACGCCTATCTGGCCTAATGCTTCGGCGCAGGGGCGTATAGCCGCTTACAATATGGCCAGCCGGAGAAGAGCTTGTCGCGGCTTAATCGGCCTGCAAAATGCCGTCGAGTTCCGGGAGGTGCCGGCCATCGCCATGGGGTTGGTGGAGCCGCCGGTGCCGGCGAAAGGTGAGAGCGGCGAAAGCGCCTATATGGTGTTGGTGAAAGCCGAGCCTGAACAGCGCAGATATAAGAAGCTGGTTTTGTATAAAAATGCACTGGTAGGCATGGTTTTGGTGGGAGATATATCCCAGGCGGGGGTATATGGTGCGCTCTTGCGCAAAAAGACAGATGTCTCTCGTTTCGCCGATACCATCATGAACGACAATTTCAATTGCGGCCACCTTAGGTCGTTGTGATGCGTTATGAATACCGCCGGAGTGTCCAATTCTTACTCCAAACGTGGAGGAGGGCTGTGGGGGGTGTTCAAATAGGGACAGTAGCTTTCCAAGGAAGGTAAACAAGGTCCGTTGATTAACTCAAATAAACCAGGAGCGGATCTCAGCCGGTATGGGAGATCCGCTCCTGGTTTCACATGTACTATATTCGGTTAGTCAGGTGTCGGTGAAAGCTTAGATATCCAGCTCGTATTGATCGAGCCTTATCTTTTCCCGGTCGAAAGAGCCGCTCACCATCCCAATCAGATCGGCTTCGTCTTCCGGGAGGCTGTCGGCTTGGCTGGAGAGCAGGTCAAGATATGTCAACTCTCTCTCCGGCAGGGCCAGCTCGCCCTCGGCTACCGCCGACCGCAAGGCTGCCAGGGTGGCCAAAGCGGCGGTGCGCGTTCTCAGATATGGCGTGGGTGCCGCCACTATCTGCTTGGCAATCGCGATCACCACATCCGGGCGGAGGATATAAGCCTGGGGATCCCTATTGGCATCGCTTTCCACATACCAGTTGCGGAGCTGCCGGGCCCCAGCCGGACCATGGGCGGCGGCGGTGTTCAGCAAGCGGGTGGCATAGGCCAGCTGTTCAAGGGAGACGACGGGAGCCATGCCGCCCAGGAGGCGGACATTCTGCACGGATTCATTACTCCAGAGGTCGGCGGCGGCCCTGGCAATGTTGCCTACCGGCGAAAGATGGGCGCAAGCCGCCTCGGAGCCCTCCCCGGACATCGGTAGTCCCGTGATGGCTTTCAGATATGGATTTTCATAAGCGCAGTCCTTGCCGGGGCCTACGGCTCCTTTCTCGTGAGCCACCAGGCTGCGGGGGACGGTCATCACCCTGATCAGGGCCGACCATACCTTGGGTATATAGCCCTTTTCGGCCAACACCATCGCCGAATTACCGAAACCGCAGGCCGAATCGCCCGCCGGATGGCAGGTAGTGCCTTGGCAGGTCTGCACGATGTTATCCCAGAGAAAGTCCATATCCCGGCAACCCAACACCCCGAGCGCAAAGAGTGCGAGCGGCAGGTCGGCCATGATGATGGCATCGTCGTGCAGCTCTTTCCCTCCCGTGGATTCTATGGCCATAAGATCGGCGCCGGCGGCGGCATTCAGACGGAAACTTTCCACCATTTTTTCCCATAAATATCCTGTGCGCAACAGAGGTGGGCGTTCATGTTCCCGGATGTCGTTGGGCGTCACCCGCAAGGCGCTTTTCAGGCCTGCTTCCGCTGCATATTTATCCAGGGTGCGGCGCAGCACCTCCGTGATCCCGGCCCCCCACTGCGGCTCCATGGTCATGGGCGGGAGCAGTTCAAATTCCACCACCAGGCCGGGCAGTTCCAGTTCCACCGCCCGTTTGCAGATCCCTTCGATCATCTCCTCATACTGGCGGTAGATGGCCGGCATGACCTCAGCCGAGATATTCATCGGCGGCAGGGTAAAATTAACCTCGGGATACACCGTACCGCCGCCGATGACCAAGCCCTCCTTCACCTTCAGCGGGCGGGGAGCGCGGCCATAAAGCAGATCATCCGGGCTAGAGATGGCTAAAGTATCATAACGATGCATGCTGATCACCTCGTTCGCTAGAGTGATTTTATATTAAAGGCGGCGGGGAGGTGATTTCTTGCAACGGTATGAGATGCCTTTTGTACTATTCTATTGAAGTGAGAGACTGCTCTGAAGTGAGAGACTGCTCGTCGATCATTTTTATTACTGCCGCCGTAGCCTGGGCATAGACCGGCGCCAAGAGCTCCAGGATGGGTTTCTCGCCGCGCCAGAAGGGCGGCGGTCCGAGGCGCATGAGGAGAGGGGCATTCTGCGCTGGTGGTTTGCGGTCTGTGGGCCACCGCTCGGGTAATTTGCCCATTTGCCAGTATTGCTGGGGGAGAAGAGGTTCTGGCTCCATAGGTGCCGGCGCCGGCTCCTTAGCTTTCGCTTTGGCTCCTGTTCCGGCCTTTTTCCGGACCTCTGTGCCGGCTTTTATCTTCGCCCCATCTTTCATGGCCTCTGTGCCGCTTTTTTCCTCGTCATGCAAGGCGGAGAAAAACTCTTCCCTGGTCATGCCGCGCAAGGTAAAAAGCAGGAAGGGATCATGATCGAGTTCTTCTCCCACCAGGTAGATGACGGCGGCCAGGTGCTTGCAGGGGTTTTCCCAGTCGGGGCAAGAGCAATCGGTATGGCAGGGGCTCTTCGGAGTGGGGAAAAGAGAGAGTCCGGCTTTCTCCCAGATGGCGGTGATCATCTCCGCCGGCATTTGTCCGGCCGACAGCTGGGCTTGCCACATGGCGCTTTCTTTGACCAGTTCCACCATATGCCGCCACTCGGCGGCGGAGAAGGTCGGGAGGGTGATGGTCACTTTATAGGGAATAGCCCGGCTGCCTTGTACCAGCGAGCTGATTTTCCCCTTTTTGATATCCAGATCGACTACCTGGCCCTTACGGGCATAGGTCTTACCCCTTTGCAGTCTGGAGTGGGCTGCCTTACCGGCAATGGCGCTCAGCCATTTTTGGGCCCACCAGTTGGCGGCAAATTCCCCCCGCTGCGTCTGCGCTTTGATGCCGCCTTTGACCTTTCTGGGTTCAGAGGAATAATGCATAAACCTGGAATTATAGTCGGAGAACCTATCTTTGCGCGCCAATGATCATTCACCTTTCATTCGGCCGTGACGTCGCCGGCCAGCATGATCAGCTCCCGCAGCTGGGAGGTGGTCAACTCCGTCAGCCATTGCTCGCCGCTGCCGACCACCATTTCCGCCATGCCCCGCTTCTGCTCAATGATTTCGTCAATGCGCTCCTCCAGGGTACCCCGGCAGATAAATTTGTGGACCTGGACGCCTTTTTTCTGACCGATGCGGAAGGCCCGGTCTGTGGCCTGGTTTTCCACCGCCGGATTCCACCAGCGGTCGAAATGAAAGACGTGATTGGCCGCCGTCAGGTTGAGACCGGTTCCGCCGGCTTTCAGGGAGAGAATAAATATCTGCGGTGCCCGGGGGCCACTTGTGCCGTTTGCGGTTTGCTGGAAGCACGTCACCATCTCATCCCGTTCTTTCCTCGGTACCCCGCCGTGCAGGAACAGCACCTCCTGGCCGAATCTCTCCTGCAGGTAATCTTGCAACAGCTCGCCCATCTGCGCAAATTGGGTGAAGATCAGGCTGCGGTCGCCGGCACTGAGCGTTTCCTCCAATAGCTCCGTCAGCCGGTTCAGCTTGCCGGAACGGTCAGTCAGCGCAGAATGGTCGCCGAGAAACAGAGCCGGATGGTTGCAGACCTGCTTTAGGCGGGTCAAAGCCGAAAGGATCAACCCCCGGCGGGCCATGCCTTCAGCGGCGTCGGCTTGTTCCAGAAGATCATTGGCCACGGCCTGGTACAGCGAAGCCTGTTCCTTGGTAAGCCCGCAATAAGCCTTGCTCTCTATCTTCTCCGGCAGATCGGCGATGATGGCTTTATCCGTCTTCACCCGGCGCAGGATAAACGGCCCGGTGAGCTTCTTTAGCTCTGCGGCGGCCTCTTCCTGGTTATAGTGATGTATAGGGAGGAAGAAGCGCCGGCGGTAATCCGCCGCCGTCCCCAGCATGCCGGGATTGAGAAATTCCATAATGGACCAGAGATCGCCGACATGATTCTCTACCGGTGTACCGGTGAGGGCAATCCTGTAGTCGGCGGCGGCAGCCAGGGTGCGCGCCGCCCGGGCTTGCTTGGTCTCCGGATTTTTAATATTTTGGGCTTCGTCCAGCACCACACCGGCCCAGCGGAGCCGCGCCATACTCTTCACATCCCTATGCAGCAAGGAATAAGTGGTGAGCACCAGATCATGGGCACCGGCCTCCTCGCTGAACTGGTCCTCTTTCAGCCGCCCGGAGCCATGATACACCATCACCTTCAGTTCGGGAGTGAATTTCCGGGCCTCCAACAGCCAGTTGTTGAGCACGGAGGTGGGGCAGACGATCAATACAGGTTTCTGCTCGCCGTCTTCCTTGTCTTTCAGGATGGAAGCCAGAGTCTGGATGGTTTTTCCTAAACCCATATCGTCTGCCAGGCAGGCGCCCAAGCCGGCGCGGCAGAGAAATTGCAGCCAGTCATAACCTCTTTTTTGATATGGCCGGAGCACGCCGTTCAATCCTTTGGGCAGTGGACAGTCTGAGATGCTGCTCTTGTTTTCCAGCCGGGTGAGGGTTTGTCCCAGCCAGCCGTCCGCTTTATAATCGGCGAGAGCCAGCCCGGAAATGGGCGATTGACCGGTCAAGGCCATATTGATAAACTGCCTGGCGGTTATTTTTTTCTCCTTTTGCCGCCAATAGGCGGCTATGGCCTCCATGTCTTCAGGCTTAAGCATTACCCATCGGCCGCGCATCTGCACCAGGGGAGTTTTCAGCTTGGCCAATGCTTTGATTTCCTCAACGGCCACTTCTTCGCCGTCCAGCAGCAGATGCCAATCTATCGACACCAGGGCATCCAGGGACAGGCGCCCTTTGGTCTTCATGGGTGGACTTTTCACTTCGGCTTTCACTTTGAGCTGAGAGTCTGTGCCCTTCACCCACCAGGCCGGCAGCATGATGCTGAAACCGGCCTCTTCCAGCCGGGGCGCTTCCTCGGTGAGGAAATGGAAAGCGGCATCGCCGTCAAGGGTGGAGCCGTCCGGTACCTTTTGCTGCAGGCCTTTTTCCACCGCCTTGGAGATGTTGGCGGCAAGCGCCAGGGACATCAGCAAGGCTTCCCGGATCTCGGATTTGGGGAGGTAGGGCGATATCTTCCTGTTGGAGAAGATATCGGCAGCCGGGATGAGCAGGCTGGGATCATGGCGGGATTGGGCCAGGAAGCGCAGGTGCCAGTCCTCGGTCGGCGGCACCGGCTCCTCCAGGCGCAGGCACAGTCGGAAAGGCGCCCCGGCGACCAGCTTGATGGGGCGCTGCCAGGCCTGTAGCTGCTGCTGCCATTTAGGCGCATCTTTATACTTATCATCCAGATAGCCATAGATGTTCATTAAGGCGGCTATCCAATCATCATGCAGGCTATCGGCAGATAATTGGCGCAGGCGCGATAATGACTGGTCCTGAGCCGCCCGCACCAGGTAATCCACCAAGGTGCGGACCACCGCCCACATACAATCGGACGCTGATTGGCCCGGCGGCTCATGATCATCCATAGTGATGGCCCGCGCTGCTCCTGGCATGGACTGCGCCAGCCGGTTGCAAAATTCAGCCGTCTCATCGCTGTAAACCGGCTCCCAGACCGCCCGCCAGCCAACAAAATCGGTGGAAACCAGGCCCGGCAGGTATTGCTGCTTGACGATTAAGATGATGGCCAGTCTGAGCGCATAAGTCCAATAGAGGAGATCGGCTGCCGGGAAGATGTTCCCGGCAAAAGCTTGCCTGGAGAGGCAGGCGTGAAGTATGGCCACAGCGGTTTCTTCATCAAGGCCGATGGTGGGAATGGCGTAAGGCAAAAGCCTTCCCCGGCTGCCGGCGGTTCTGGAGCGCGCCGTAAGCTCTTCCGGGAGCCAGATGTACGCTTTGACAGGATAGCCGATGCTGTGTGAACCTCCGACGATAGATTTTATGATACTTTTTAACTCATCATATGAAAGTGCCCCAGGAAAATAGGTACCGGCTGCCCTGAAGGATCTGGCGGCAGAGGCGGCACCTTCTGTGGCCCAGAGATGGAATAAGCCCCGGCGGGCACCGATATGAATTTCCGTCCTGCGTATGGAGAACACCCCTCTGCTTTTTGTTTTTTGGTTAAATAAGCCTCCGATAAATCCTTCCGAGAACAGAACTCATTTTGTATGAAAAGTAATAAGGCTGCTATGCTGCTATTGCGCCAAAACCGCATTTTTGCAGTGAGAATAATTGTAACCCGATAGTAAATGTGTTATACAATGAATGTATAAAGAATTAAACTACACCAAAAGAAAGGGAGGATAATATGAGAAGACCGGTAATAGGCATCCTGGTAATGGTAATGGTATTGGTTCTGGTTTCCGGCGCAGCCGCCCTGGCGGCAAGACCAAAAGTGACCATTGCCACCTATTCCAACCCAAGGTATGAAATCATGCGCGACGTCCTGGTACCGAAGTGGCAGGCCAAGCATCCCGACATCGAGTTGGAAGTGATTATTTTCCCGGATTTCTGGAATAAAATGTTGATCCTCATGGGCACCGAAATGGCTCCCGACATCATCGACACGGCAGGTACATACTTGTTCGGCCATGTGATCAGGAACGGTGCCGTAGACCTGGCTCCTTATCTGGCCAAAGACGATTATTTGAGCGAAAACCTCTTCTGGCCGGGGCCCTGGAACGAGGTCAGATGGCCCCAGCCGGACGGAGCCGGCATTTACGGCCTGCCCTACGACACGGTAGGTTCGATGCTCTGGTATAACCCGACTATTCTGGCCAACGCCGGGGTGAACTCGCCCACCGCCGCCTGGAATCTGGATACTCTGCGCACGGCGGCGCGGAAGATCACTCAGGACCAGAACGGCGACGGTGTCATCGATATCTGGGGCATGGTGGTAGACCTCACCCATCTGGTCTTCGATCCGCTGGTCAAAGCCTATGGCGGTAACGTCCTCATGCCCGACCGCAAATCATCCGGGCTGGATTCTCCCGAAGCTGCCGCCGCTACCCGCTTCTTGGCCGATCTGGTGCTGCAGGACCGGGCGGCGGCGTTTGGCGGTTCTTATTTCCTCGACAGCAAAGCCGGTTTCCAGATCCACGGCAGCCATTATATAAACAATGTGCGGGCCAAACCGGAATTGCATTGGGATGTGGCGCCCATGCCGAGAGGTCCGGTGACCTGGAATGCCTACGGCGGCTCCAACATGTGGGAAGTAGTGCGCCGGCCCAATCAGGATATGGCGGCCATCATGACCATTATGCGCGAGCTCATCACCCTGGAGACCCTGGAGGCCTTCTGGACCTCATATGCCGTTCCCTACAGCCTGCCTTCCGTGCGCGCCCTCGCTAGTCAGATGAGAAGGCCCAGCCAAATTCAGCAGGTGCTGATGGAGTCGGTGGCCTTCATGACCGATGCCGACTGGAGCCCGGACTGGGCGACTTGGCAGACCGCCAAACGCACCGCCCTCACCCCGGTGATGACGGGTGAGAAATCGGTGATGGACGGCCTGCTGGAGGCCAAGCATCAAATCGACCTGGTTTTGGATGCGGCGTATGAAATAGGTACGGATAATTAGCAATAAAGCACCGGCGACGGTGTAAGGCGAGCCGGTTGAATAGGCAAGCCTGAAAGTAAAAGCGGGCGGAGTTCTCCTTGGCTATATAGCCGTAAAGCGCTCCGCCCGTTTTCTTTGTTCTCATATTTATCTGCCTTATGTGCCGTTGCGGTGCACGGTTTGTGGCTTGATCTTTTTTTTAGCCAGTTTGACCTGGTCGTTCTCCATGATGGGATAATTGCTGCCTACCGGGTAGATGGGGGTATAATAGCCGGCGCGGTTCGATCGTTTCCGGCCATACATAGCACGGTCTGCTTCATATAAAAGTTGATCCAAAGACTCGGTGGCTTCGGTGGCCATCGCCACTCCCCAGCTGACCGTGAGCCCGCATTTTAAGTGTTTCCAGTCGGTGACGAAATTGGCGGCAATGCTTTCCATCCGTTTGCTCACATCGGCCAGCGTGGTCTCCTTGGGGAACCAGAGGATGAATTCGTCGCCACCCAGGCGATAGCTTTCACAGCCGATCTGGAGCAGGCGCGCTCCTAAATCCGCCAAAACCCGGTCGCCGGCCGGATGCCCGTGGATGTCGTTCACATCTTTAAAGCCGTCCAGATCTATAAACACCAGAATACCCAAATCCTGACCGCGTTTCAAAATCATCTGCGCCCGCTTCATTTCCCAAGCTGATCTGTTGCGGGTACCGGTGAGGATATCCTGATAATAAGCATCGCTTATATCTTCCGATGCAATGTCCAAAAGGTATAGAACCCTGGGGTCGGAGAGGGGCATGATGCTGTGGTTGCGCACTTCTTCCAGTTCCAGATCGGAAATGGAGAGGAAAGCTTCCACCACCTGAGGGCAAAACTGCTTCCCTGACTCCGCCTTGATCACGGCGCGGGCCTCGTCGATATCAAATGGGACGGAACGATAAGGCCGGAGCGAAGTCATAGCGTCAAAAGCATCGGCCACGGTAAATATGCGAGCCAAAAGAGGGATTTCGTTGCCCTTTAAGCGGTCGGGATAACCTGTGCCGTCCCAGCGCTCGTGATGGTGTCTGATTAAATCGGCGGTTTTTGCCAGAAAGGGAATACCTTTCACTAACTGCCAACCGATGATGGCGTGCTTGTTGATCTGCATTCTTTCATTTTCGTCCAACGGTCCGGCCTTGAGCAGAATCTCGTCGCGAATGCCGATCTTGCCCAAGTCATGGAGGAGAGAACCCCATGCCAGGATTTGCAGCTCATTGTGATCCAGGCCCATGCGCTTGCCGATGGCCACGCTATAACCGGTCACCCGCTGGCTGTGGCCATAAGTACCGTCGTCGCGCAAATCCAAGGCGCTGCTTAAAGTGTGCATGGTACCCCGACAGGCTTCCTCCAGGATCTGGCGGAAGCGCTTTTCCATGGCGGCTTTCTCTCTGAGCTCCTGAGTGCCGAGAGAATAGAAAAGCCAAGCCAGCACGCCGCCGGCCAAGACCAAGGCAGCACCTAAAAGCAGAGGAGTGTAGTTCCAATGAAACAACTCCTCTGCTTCATCGATGTTTATCCATATATGCCGCAGTCCGAGGTTCGCCGCTGCGGCAATCACCCAGGCGATGAGCAATACGCCGCAAGCCAGCCAGACTAAGCGGTCTTTGGTGGAGTTCATGCTTTTGAAGCTCCTTTATGCCTGCCTTGGAAGTATAAAACCAAGCTTATAAGCAATAATAATATATTTCCAAACCAGCCGCCAAGCATTCTATATCCAAAAGTTTTAATTGATTCTTCCAATGAGACCCCCATTAATAAAAATAGAGGGGCTGTGAATAGACCCTCGCCGATAGCGGTTAGAAGAACCGCCACCAGTCCGGCTAATACCGCCATTCCCAATCTGCATCTGGCTAGGTAATATATTATTAATATCATGGTTAACGTATTTAAAGGAATGTGCAAACCGAAGAGGCGTGGCGTATTGTGGAATATTGTTAATAATATTCCGTGCAGCGCACCGAAAATCAATAATGGCTTTGCTTTCGGCACATATCCGATAACACGCAAGCCTACATAAAGGCATAAAATCGAAGTAGGTATATACAGCAATAGTGCTAAGAGTACAATTGTTGTGGACAAACCGCATTACCACCTGTTTAGGGAAGCCGGCCGGGATCTGGGATTAGGTTGATACTACTCCAGAGATTTGGGAACCGGCGGTTGATACCAAAACCACATGCAGGCACCAGCAACGCTGGTAACCGCAAGGGTGGTCAACAGGGTGGTAATGACCCCCAGCAGCATCTTCTTCATGTTTTCACCTCCTATCTACTTATGTAGGTATTATTTTTTATCCAGGATGTGCGCTATTTTGATCCCGGCCGGTGTCAAAGTGAAGCTTTGCAGCAATAAACCCATTGCGATACTCAATCCGAGCCATCTGTAAAATGGTACAGCTACAAGGGCACATAACGAGTATGCCAACACCAGCTTTCGACTCGCTGCTTTTAACCTCTCCTTGTGTTCAGGGCGCAAGGGGCGGGTGGCGGCTTCCACCGGGGCATACATAAAGACGCACACGGAAGCGACCAAAGTTGAGGCCA
Organism: Bacillota bacterium; assembly: GCA_012840225.1. Lineage (GTDB taxonomy): Bacteria > Bacillota > Limnochordia > DTU080 > DTU080 > DULU01. Next base: position 21,282 of record DULU01000089.1, on the reverse strand, counting down.
AAACCAGGAGCAACAGTGTCCAGGGCGAAGCGGCGGCCAGATAAGCGGTCCCGCTTTTTACCAGGAGGCTGCTGCCGGTGAAAACAGCAATGGAAAGAACGGTGCAAACGGTGGCGCTCCCTAAATGTGAGCCACCTGCTTTCCACCGTAATGAGGCGGCCGTGAAGGCGATAACCAACGCCTGGCGCCAGATGTCGAAGAGGAGGGCGATAGCCAGCAGAATAACGAACACCAGGACACTCTGCAATGCGATGAACGCTCCATAAGAAAGCTGTTCGCGGCGATCATTGTCCAAATTTAGCTGTTCGGCCAGGAATGCCCCCACTGCACCCGCCAGACGTTCCATCTAGGAACCAACTCCTACGCCTCTACCTTAACAAAGTAGGAAGATAGTTGCTGTAAGTTACAATCGATATTTTGCGGAGTTTAAATCGCTATTCTTATTGCTGGTGCTATGTTCCTTCTATCTATAGGCATACTTTTTATAGGTTAAATAAAAACGACACCGGGACCTAATAGGACTTTAATACTATCTATACGCCCATAAACTTTCATATAGTTTTCGTGGCGTTCGCAGAAAAACGAAGGAAAGAGATGAGCGGTGGTAAATAAGATGGTGTTAAATAAGATGATGGTGATGTTTGGGCTGGAACGAATTGCGACGCAGGCAGCGAAGGGAGAATGATCGTTGATGAATGCCAGGGAGCGCTGGCAGCGCACCTTTCATTTTCAGCCGGTGGACAGGGTGCCCAACTACGAATTCGGCTATTGGAAGCAATGCTATGAAGTGTGGCACAAGCAGGGATTGCCGGAGCATATCAACAGCGAGCGGGAAGCCGATGCCTTTTTCGGGCTGGACAAGCGGGTGGCCATTGGACCGCCGCTGGGACTGCTGCCGCCTTTTCAGCCAAAAGTGCTGGAGAGAAGGGATGATGTGGAAATTGTGCAGGATGGTGAAGGCATCATATATGCCCAACCGCGAAGCGGAGAGGCTACCATCCCGCATTATCTTTCCTACCCCATCAAAGACAAGGCCAGCTGGGAGGAATATAAAGAAAGACTTAATCCGGCGACCCCCGGGCGCCGGCCTGCACCGGAGCACCTGCAGCAGTTGGCGGAGAAGTATAATCAGGCCGATTATCCTGTGGGGATAAGTATCGGTTCCCTGATCGGCACGCCCCGCAACCGCATAGGTGTGGAGAACCTGGCCTATCTTTTATATGATGATCCGGAGTTGGTGGAGGAGATCGTGGAGACCCAGTTCCAGCTGATCATCCAGGGCATCAAGCCCTATCTGGAACTTATCAGATTCGATTATGCACACGGGTGGGAAGACATCTGCTTCAACAATGGCCCGCTGATCAGCCCCGCTATGCTGCGGGAATTGCTTTTGCCCAGGTATAAGGCGATTGCCGACCTCCTGCATCAATATGGGGTGGACGTCATCTTCACCGATTGCGACGGCAACATCAACGCCCTGGTGCCCATCTGGCTGGAGGCCGGCTATAATTGTATGTTCCCCATCGAGGTGAGGGCCGGCTCCGATCCTGTGGCTTTGCGCCGGGAATATGGCCGGCAGATCCTCCTTCTCGGCGGCTTCGACAAAATGTGCCTCCTGCAGGGAAAGGAGGCGGTGCTGGCCGAGTTGCGGCGGCTGGAGCCCGTCATAGCGGAAGGTGGGTTTATTCCGCATGTCGACCACCGGGTGCCGGCCGACGTTCCTCTGGACACTTACCTTTATTACCACCGGGAGAAGAGGGCTTTTCTGGGTTATTAGGCTTTGTTATTAGACTTATCGGCTGTTATGGCGCCAAGACCAACACCAGCGTACCGGCCACTACCAGGGCGGCACCGAGCAAGCCCATGGGTCCGGGCCGCTCGCCGAGCAAAAGCATGGAGAGGACGATAGCCACCACCACGCTCAGCCTGTCTATGGGAGCGATGCGGCTTACCGGCCCTGTTTGGAGGGCACGGAAGTAGAAGATCCATGAAGCTGCGCCTGCTGCCCCCGCCAGGATGATGAAGAGGAGCGGCTTGCCCTCGATGCCCTGGAAATTGAGCCTTCTGGCGGAGAGGGCCACCAGCACCATCATCCCGGCCATCACCAAGCTGCGCACCATGGTGGCGGTCAGCGAGTCGATGCCTTTCACGCCGATTTTGCCGAAGATAGCGACCAGGCCGCCGAAAAACGCCGCCAAGAGCGCATCAATTACCCATCCGGCCACGGGGACACCTCTTTCCTCGCTAGGCTGTTGCTGTATTCAACCTTTATAGTATATCATTTGAACGAGCAGTTACGCCATAAAGTGCCTGGGGAGGATTAGAATGGTAGTAAAAACCAATACCAATGCGGTATTAAATATGAATGCCAACGATCACTATGAGGTCGGTGAAGTGGTGGTGGCCGGGCATATCTGCCTTGACATCATCCCGCGTTTTCCGGCCGGTGAGCGATCGCTGCAGGAGATGTTCATCCCCGGCACGCTCATCCAGGTGGAGGAACCGACGGTGTCCTTGGGCGGCGTAGTCTCCAATACCGGCCTGGCGTTGCATAATATCGGGGTAAAGGTGCACCTCATCGGCAAGGTGGGCGCAGATATTTTCGGCTCCATGGTGAGAGAGCTGCTCTCTGAGCGACATCCGGCCTTGAGTGAGAACATTATCACGAGCGGCGATACCCACACCTCATACACCATCGTCATCAACCCGCCGCGCCAGGATCGCATCTTCCTGCATGCTCCGGGAGCTAACAATACCTTCTCTGCAGCAGACCTCTTCCAGGCCTTGACCGGTTTGACTCAAGCCAGGGAGGCGGCGGGAGGCAGAGTGCGCCATCTTCATTTCGGTTACCCGCCGATCATGGCCGGCATGTATGCCGACGGCGGCAGGGAGCTTGTGACCCTTTTTTCCCAGGCCAAAGAGCAAGGTTTGTCTACCTCCCTGGATATGGCCATGCCCGATCCCGACTCGGCGGCCGGTAAGGCCGACTGGCGGGCTATTTTGCAAAAAACCCTACCATTTGTGGATGTGTTTTTACCCAGCGCCGAAGAGATGCTCTTGATGCTTCATCCCGCCCTATATGCCGAAGTGGCGGCCAAGGAGCAAAAGGCGGCGTCGGCAGAGCGGGCGGCCGGGAAAAAGCCGGGAAGTTTTGCTTCCTTTTTGGATGCGGAGATAGTTGGCCGCCTGGGGGCGGAGCTGATCGCCATGGGAGCCAAAGTGGTCGGGCTGAAACTCGGCGATCAAGGTTTCTACCTCCGCACCGGTGAGAGCGGGCAGGAAATATGGGCGCATCGGGAGCTGTGGACACCATGCTTTGCGGTGCAAGTGGCCGGCGCCACCGGAGCCGGCGATGCCACAGTGGCCGGTTTTCTTGCCGCCTATCTGGAAGGCCGCCCGCCGGAGGCAGCCATGGAGTGGGCTGTGGCGGTGGGGGCCTGCAGTGTTGAAGCCATCGACGCCACTTCAGGCATTCCCCGGCGGGAGGTGATTGAGGAGCGTTTAGCTGGCAACTGGGCCCGTCTACCCATCCAGGCCAACCTGGAAGGATGGCGCCCGGCAGCCGGCAGATTCGGCGGCAGATTCTGGGTGGGACCGGCTGATAGCCATTCATGTTGATGCTTTTCCCGCAAACTCCGCGCCGGCGGCAGGCAGGAAAATCGCTGTGGGAGGACAAAAAGGTTCTTATTAAATACAAGTTTATTTCATAGTTGCTATTCACGGAGGTAGGCACATGTCGACAAGACCTGACAAGCTTCTTGTTCTTGGCATCGATGCCGCCTTGCCTGATTTGTTGCAAAAGTTCTCTGACGAAGGAATTCTGCCAAATATTACCGGGTTGATGGGCAATGGCATCTTCTCCAGGGTGATCCCCACTTTTCCCCCTCTCACGGCGGCCGCCTGGGCGGCGATCACCACCGGCGCCGGCCCCGGCACCGCCGGCATACCCAGCCTGATGGTCCACCTGCCGGGCGAGGACCTGGACCAGTGGCACACCTCCTTCGACCGGCGTCTGTTGCAGGCGCAGACCTTGTGGGAGGCGGGCGGGTCGGTTGGCAAGCGGACGGCTTTGATCAACTGGCCGGTCATCTGGCCCATGTCAAACAATGAAGTCACCCAGGTAGCGGCTGCGCTCAATCCTCCTTTCCGCTTTTTCTACATGCCTTTGTGGGATATCGCTTCCAGTTCGTTCTTTTCCACTAAACCCCGGGCGTGCAACCAGATTCCCGGCCGGGCGGTGGTGGTGCGGCCGGAACCGGTTCTGGCCGGATGGGGGCCGCCGGGTTCGGGCACGGGTGCGGATTCTCGCCGTCCGCCCTTGACCTTCACCATGAAAATTCCCCCCACCTATGTTCCGGGCCATGAATATAAAGTCTTCATCATCGACAGCTGCGGCCGGGGTTATGATCAGGTGCTGATCAGCCGGAACAGGGAAGGCCGGGAAGTGGCGGTGCGGCTCTCGGTGGGGGAGACCAGCGCTTGGCTGGTGGAGACCTTTACCACCCCGGAGGGAAAGCGCCGCGGCCGGTTTCGCTTCCAGCTGATCAAGCTCAGCCCTGACGGCACGGAGCTCGATCTTTATGTTTCCGCCATCAACACCGCCGAGACCTACACCAATCCTCCTTCCCTGACCGCCGCCATTGAGGCCACCGCCGGTCCCTATATGGAAGTGGACGATCCCTGGGCTTTTATGGATGGGTGGCTTCCTTTTTCCTTCTATATGGAGCAGCTGGCGGCGCACAACGACTGGTGGGTTAAAGCCACTTCATACATACTGAAGACCCAGGAGTGGGACATGGCTTTCAGCTGGGTGGGTACCATCGATCACCTGCAGCACGTGGTCTATGGCGGCATCGAGCCCAGATCCAGGATGTATGATGCCGAAGGGGCCTCATATTGGCTGGATGCCCTGCGGCAGGTTTATCATCACGTCGATCAGGGCATCGGCGAGATCTTACAGCAGGTGGATCTGGAGCGCACTTTAGTGGTGGTGGTTTCCGATCATGGCTTCACCCATCTCGATCAGTTCCTCTTTCTGAAAAAGGCGCTGGCCGACGCCGGGTTGCTCGCCTACACTCTCGACGAGCGCACTGGGGAGATGCATATCGACTGGCTGCGTACTAAGTGCCATCCTCTGGAGCCCTGTCATGCGCACATCTTCATCAACCTGAAGGGACGGGATCCCCATGGCGCCGTCCCGCCGGAAGATTATGGCCTGGTACAGCAAGAGATCATCACCGCCCTGCTCAACATCAGAGATCCGGACACCGGGGAGAGGGTGGTGACGGCGGCGCTCACCAAAGAGGAAGCACTGACTTTAGGGGTTTATCAGGGGAGAGGTTTTGACCGGGTGGGAGATGTGCTTTTTGCTCTCAAACCGGGATATATGGCCAACCCCTATATCTACCGGGCGGTGGTTAAATATCGCGACCACACCGAACGCTTTATGCCGAACCCCGAGCTATTTGAGAGGTCGGCGCTCACCCGCAATTTCACCGGCGCTCATCTCACATTGCCCACCATAGCGGAGATGCACGCCGCCCTGATTGTGGCCGGGCCGGGCGTGCCTTGCACCAGGCGCCGTCATCCCTTGCAGATCATCGACATTGCCCCCACTTTGGCCTACCTGCTCGGCATTCCCTGCCCGAAGGATGCCGAGGGCAATATTGTCTGGGATATGGTGGCGGAACTGTGCAGCCCGGCATAGCACCGCGCTTGAGACGCTGTGAGGAGGTGTAGTGAAACCGGGATATTTAGTATTTTGTGTTTAATTTCGGCTTAGGTTGTTCGACTCTGTAGGTAACCGGATGAAAAAACAACTTATCAAGGAGGTCCTAATATGAAAAGCATCAAGTATATGGTGGCCATGTTGTTGTGCGCCTGTATGTGGGCCGGCTATGCTGTCGGTGCCTTTTGTGCCGAGCAGGTGGAATTGCATATCGGTTTCTACGAGGCTTCAGCCGGTTTCGGGCAGACCGGTAAAAAGATGATTGAGCTGATAGAGGAATTTGCCAAAGCCAATCCACAATATAAAGTCACATATTCATCTGCGGGTTACTCGGCCTTCTTCAACCAGTTGCCGGTGCACCTGGTGTCGGGTGTGGGCCCCGATGTCTGGCTCTGCGACGGGGTGCTGGTCGCCCAATATAAGGACAACGGCTTTGCCCTGGATCTGACCACCAGGGTGAATGGCTTGCCCAACATCGGAGATTACTTCGGCATCGACACCAATCGTGACAATGAAGGGCACATCTGGGCGTTTCCGCAAGGGTTGCAGGTGTCCGCCTTCTTCTATAATAAAGAGCATTTCCAAAAGGGCGGGCTAGCATTTCCCACGGAAAACTGGACCCTGGACGATGTGCGCATGGTGGCCAGAAAACTGACCCTCGATCCGGACAACGACGGCACACCCAATCAATATGGCTTCCGCTCCATCAACCATGTCACCGAAGGCTGGTATCCCATCATCCGGGCTTTCGGCGGCGACATCCTGGACAAAAGCGGCCGGAAATCCATGATCAGCGACAGCCGCACCATCGACGCCTTGCGCTACATGGTGGAAATGGTACATGTCGATCGCAGTTCACCGCCGCCGGGAACCAATGTCTTCGACTGGTTCCCGCAACAGTTGGTGTCCATGCAATATGGTTTATATATCAGGACTTTCCCGGCCAACGAGCGGGGTTTCGATTATGACATCACCTTGGTACCGATAGGCCCGGGCGGCCGTTTCAACCCGGTGATCGTCAACTCCTGGGTGATCAATGCCCAAACCAGCCCGGCCAAGCAGCAGGCGGCCTGGGACTGGATCATGTTTTTCTCCAGCGAATATGCCCAAAGAGAATGGACCCTTTTGGGAGAGGCCGTGCCGATCAACCGTAAAGTTGCCGTCACCACCTTCATGCAGATGGACGTACCGCCGAAAAACCGTATGGTTTTCGTCAACAGTCTAGAGCACGCCGTGCCCATCAGCCCGAGCCCCATCTGGAGCAAATGGCAGAGCGCCGTGTCCAGTGCGCTGAACAATGCTTTCTACGGCAGGGTGAATGTTTACGAAGCGGCCATGCTGGCTCATCAGAATGTGCAAGTTTTGCTGGATGAGTATTATGCCAATAAATAAAAAAAGGAGCAATGGTGTGGCTGAAACACAAAGTCATTCTGTAGCGGGCGGAGGAGCGATCACCTCCGCCCCCGTGGGTATCACCGTCAAGTTTAGGCAAAAGCCGCCCGAGCCGCTCAGTGTGGCCATCGACCGGGTGTTCTCCCTGGGCGGCTCCATTGCCGAGGTCTCCTATCGTTTTCCCTTTCAGGGCGGGCACAGAAGGATATCGGAGCTCTCCGGCCGGGAGACCAGGGAAGTGATCGAGCAGTTCGGGCGACTGGAACGGGTCAGCTTTCACGGTCCCATAGGCAATATCTTCCTGACCAATGTCGAAGTGCGGGAGGCGGTGACGCATTCTCTGCGGCTCGGCGTGCAGGAAGCCGCCCTCATCGGCGCCGGCGTTATGGTGTTGCATCTGGAGCCGATCTTTCCCAATCTGGAGTTCAGGGAGACGGAGCTCAAGCGCACGGCAGAGCTGCTGCGCGATCTGGCCGAATATGGAGCCTGTTATGGCGTGAAAATCGGCCTGGAAACGGAATATCCCTACACCGTGCGGGATTATCTGGCCTTGATCGATGAAGTGGCTCATCCTTATTTTGGGGCCACTCTGGATGTCGGTCACCTCTGGGACCGCCGGGTGCCTTATCACAGCTATATTAGCCGGGAGGAACTGGCCGGTGCAGGTGGAATTGCCGCCTATAACGCCCTGCTTTTGGAGTTGGCCGCTGCCCTGTTGTCCAGAGGCAAGTTGTTTCATACCCATCTGCATCAGCATCGCCTGGAAGCGGCGCTGGCTGAGGATTGGCCGTACGGTTCCTGCGATCATTGGGCGCTGGAAGAAGGCATTATCGACATACCGGCCTATTTCCGCCTGTTGCGCCGCCATGGTTACAGTGGCCTGGCCATCTGTGAGCTTTCCAGGGGGAAAGGCGGACCTCAGGTCGGCAGCATCACCGACGAAGAGATTGCCGCCTCATTGGCGCTGGCCAAAAAGTGGTGGCTGGAGGCCGCCCCTCTGTGAGAGCGATGGAGAGCACGGGTATGAGGGCGAAGGACAGCGCGGGGCGATGGAGAGCGCAGGGCGAATGACAGCAAGGTGAGGTGCGTGAGACCATGCATATCCATGAATACCTGGTGAAAGTGGCCAGGCAGATTGATGCCGCGGCGCCTGCTCAATTGCCGCCGGCGGCTGAATGGCCGGCCTGGCACAAGCGGAGACAGGAGGAATATCTTGTAGCTTTGGGATTGGACGGCTATTTTGCCGCCGCCCGCCCGCCGCTCAATGTGAAGATCACCGCCAGCCACCAACGGGAAGGCTTCAAAATTCTCTGCCTTTCCTTCGAGAGCCTGCCCGGCCTGAAGGTGGCGGGAAATCTATACATACCGGACGGTGCGGCCGGTGCCCCGGCCGTCCTTTACCTTTGCGGTCACGCCGGCCTGCAAAAGGGGCATTATCAGATGCACGCCCGGCGCTTTGCTCAGCTGGGTTTTGTGACTTTGGTGATAGATACCGTGCAATACGGTGAGGTGCATGGTTACCATCACGGCACCTATGCTCACGGCTGGCACCACTGGATCAGTCGGGGCTATACGCCCACGGCGGTGGAAGTGTGGAACGGGGTGCGGGCCATCGATCTTTTGCTTGACCTGGAGGAAGTGGACGGCCGCCGCCTGGGGGTGACGGGCAATTCCGGTGGGGGAGCGATCACCTGGTGGTTGACGGCTGCCGACAACCGCGTGGCGGCGGCTGCTCCTACCTGCGGTACCGGTATGATCACCTCCCACATTGAGGATCGCACTTTGGACGGTCATTGCGACTGCATGTTCCCCATGAACCCGTGGGGGTGGTCGTTGGTGGATTTCTCCGCCCTGGTGGCACCCCGACCTTGTCTGGTATCGTCCGCTGCCAACGACGCCCTGTTCACCGAGGCTTCCATCCGGGAGTTTCACCGGAAACTGGCTGTGGTCTATGATCACCTGGGGGCCGGCGACAAGCTGGAGCTTTTCATGTATCCTTCCTCTCACGGCTACCAGCCGGAAACCCGGCGCAATATCTCGCGCTTCTTCCTGAAGCACTTGATGGGTAAGGACGTGCCGGTGGAGATGATCGCCGACTTCGACGGTCACAAAGAAGAGCTGTCCACCCTGGCAGTCTTCCGGGGACGGGTGCCGGCCAACGACCGTTCCACCACCGTGCAGGATTGGCTCGTTCCCAAGGCCAGGCCGCGAGAGATCAATTCCACCGCAGAATTGGCCGAGGAGCGCCGCCGGGTGCTGGAGGCGCTGAGAAAAAACACCTTCGCCTTCTTCCCGCAGCCGCTCCCGGATCCGGACATAGAGATGGTTCACGAATCCTGGACCGACCATACGAAGACTTGGTTTTTCCGCTACACCTCCGAGCCGGGCTGGCGTTTACCGGGGTGGTTATACCTGCCGTTGGAGGAGGAGAAAAGGGAGAGCGGGAGCGGGGAAGGAGATCAAGGGAAGCGCAGGGATCAGAGGGATGAGGGAGAGCGGCCGGCGCCCATCCTTCTGCAACTACCGGGCAGCAAGGATAGGCACCCGACGATGGCCTCTCCGGTGGGCGGCGTGCCGCGGGGATGGCTGCGGGCGGTAATAGCCTGCCGGGGGTGCGGGGAGACCGCCTGGGGCGAAAACCTGCAGTGGCACCTGCGGCGGGCGGCGGCTTTGACCGGCCGCACTTTGGCCTCGCTGCGCGTGCTCGACGCTTTGCAGGGCTTGGCCGCCTTGCGGCGCTTGCCGTTGGCTAAAGGGAGACCAATTTGGCTGGCGGCGGCGGGAGAGATGGCCGCCGTGGCTCTCTATGCCGCTCTTCTGGACGGTCAGACTGCCGGGGTGATTTTGCGTGACCCGCCGGCTACCCAGGATCAGCCCGGTCCCTCCGACGGCAGCGGACCGATGATCGAGATGATCAACTGCTTGCGGTATACCGACCTGCCGCAGGTGGCCGGCCTCCTGTGGCCGCAAGGATTGGTTTTTGTCGGGCCAAGGCCGGCGGGTTACCTCTGGGCTGAGGAGCTATATGACCGGCTGGGAGCTCCGGGGGCCTGGTGGAATGTCCGTGAGCTGTCTGCCTGGACCATCTGAACTGAAAGGAAAGGAACAGCTGCCGGAAAAGTAAAATGGCAAGGGCGACCGACCGGTCCGGCGATTTGCCCTTGCCATTCCTATTTGTCATGTCTGTCGTCGGTGCTTGGCAGCGCTCTTTCCTCGTCTGTGTTCCTGTCTCCCGCCCGGCATGAGTCTGTCAGGAGATAAAGCCTTTGATTATCACCAGCGGCGTACCGGCATCGGCCGAGCCGCTGACCAAGTCGGCCAAGCTCGCCATTAGATCTTCCACCCGGCGCGGCGTGGTCCCTTCGGTGACGATGCTGTCCGGCTCAAGGCTCTCTTTTTTGCGCATCTCCAGGATCTTTTCTATATCGGTTACACTTTTGCCCTTATAATACAGCTCATCGACCAGGTATTTATATTTCACTCCCCGGCGGTAGCGCCCCGCCAAGCCTTTGGTCATGCCGAAAGCCGGCTGCGGGTCGGCCAACTCATAGATGCCTGTGGAGGGATCCTGATAAGCCCCGTCGCCATAAATGATCACTTCCACCAGCTTGCCGAACTTCTCGGCCACCAAAGCCTGCAGTCTGTTCGCCAACTCGTCGGCTTGCCGGGGGGCGAGCTTCAGCTTATCTTCCGAGGACATATTGCTTCCCAACAGACCCCATTCCGACCAGGAGCCACCGTTGTTTTCCCGGCACAACTCCTGGAGGGTGACGCAGTTCTGTCCGGCTGCCTCCAGTTTCTCTTTCACCGCCTGGCGCTGGTGCACATTGGCCACCACAACGCCGTCCAGGTTATATTTGGTGATTTCCAGAGGATCGTTGCACAGGAAAATATAAGGCCGGGCACCTGCGGCCATGATCACTTTTTCATATAGATCGATATAGTCAACGCCCGTTATCGGGTGGCGGGTGCGATGGCTGCCGATCTCGGCTACGGAGATGGCTTCCCCATGCTTTTTGCCCAGCAGGTCGGCCACATTCTGCGGCAGGATGATATTGCCGACCTCATCTGTCGGATAGGCCAGCTGCACAACCACTTCCGAGCCCGGCACAGCTTTGGCTAAGCCTTTGAGAATCAGGGAGAACCTGTTGCGGCTGAGAAGCGGGAACAACACGCCGAGGCGCCCACCTGCTTTCAGGTTTAGCTTGCGGCGCACTTCCAAAGCAATATCGTCGGTGGTGACATAATTGTTTTGTGCTCTGGCCACAACCGATTCGGTAAGGCAAATGGTGTCGTAATCGTCGAGCAAGCCGTCGTCATGGCACTTGGCCAGGGCGTCCGCCACCATGGCCACCAGGTCGCATCCGGCGACAACGATTCCCATTTTGATGCCGAAAGCTGCTACTCCAATATAATCGGGCATCTTTTTCACTCTTGATCATCCTTTTCATCTTCATCAGGTCTCAAACCACATAAAAGAACATAGGCGCCACGCACAGGATACACCTCTCTCCCTCCGGTTTCAATACCAGGCGTGCATTCCGTGCCTTCCGCCGGCTATGGCAGCGAGGCGAGTTGGCTCACCATAAACAATATGATAACATGCTTTTAGCAGATCATGTAAACATTGGGGGAACACGGTGAATCCGCTATTAAATAAGGCCACTTTGGATTTAAAGCAAGAGCGGTCGGCGGGCAAGAAGCCGCACATCTGTGTGGTTGGCGAAATGCTTTTGGAATTTTTGCCGGCAGATGAAAATGTGCTTTTTCAGACCTTTGGACCGATGTATAAATCCCCAAGCGGGGCGGCCTGCATTTTTGCCTGTGCGGCGGCAGCGCTGGGAGCCCGGGTGCAATTGCTCGGCCGGACGGGTACCGACCCGTTCAGCCGCTTCGTGCATGAGGTGATAAGCGGGTACGGTGTGGATACCTCCCACCTGATCGAGGACCGCGAGCGGCAGATCGGCTTGTCGTTCGTGGAGGAGCAAGCCGGAGCACGCCGTTTCGTCTATTACCGTAAGAATTCTGCCGGGAGCATGCTCTCCGCCGAGGATATCGACCCTGCCGTGGTGCGGCAGGCGGAGGCTCTCTATTTCCCGGCGATGCTTTTGGGCCTGAGCCCTCAGATGCGCTCGGCCTGCCTGGCTGCTTTGGCGGTGGCCCGGGAAGCCGGCCTGATCACCGCACTGGATCTGAACATCAGGCAGGAACTCTGGCCCGACCGCGACGACGGCTTGCTGAAAAAGGTGATATCCCAGCTGAACCTCCTGACTCTTAATCAGAACGAAGCTTTCCTGATCACGGGGGAGATGGACGCCAAAGCGGCTTTGTCTCGCCTCTTATCTTATGGACCGCTGGTCGTGGCGATCACCAGAGGGGCGGACGGCCTGATCATCGGCGCCGAAGATGAATTGGTCGAGGTGTCCGGCCTCCCCGTGCAAGTGGTGGATACGGTGGGCGCCGGCGACATCTGCGCCGCTGGCCTGCTCACAGGCTTGCTGGAAGGGATGAGTCTAGAGGAGGCCGGGCGGTTTGCCAATGCTACCGCAGCGCTAAAGATTGGGCGCATGGGCGCCATCGGCAGAGGTATTCCCACCAGGGCGGAGGTGCAGGACTTCCTGGCCAGACACTATGGGAAGCCTTGAGGACGGACAGAAGGCGACATCTTACGCCCTTCATCCTTCTGCCCATAATTCTTCCGCTTCTCATTTTCCCGGCAGCAGATGGGGGTCGATCTTCACCGCGGTGGTATCGATTTCCATCAAATTGAAGCCCTGCAGGAGCTTGATGACGGCCGCCATGACCTTCTGATCGGGTAGAGAGCCGGAGATGATGTAACGGCGTCCGGCTGGGTCGGCAGTGATAGTCAGCTGGTCCAACCAAGGCTGAACCAGATCGTCTTGCAGGAGCACCTCGCGGGCTTCCAGCTCCAGGTATTGCTGCCGGCTGAGGCCCCCCAGCCAGCCCAGCAGGCCGGTTTGGATAAACGACCAAAAAGCCCAAAACGGGATGGATAAAATGACGAAAAAGGGATAGGCGATCACGAGCATATCGATGAGCCCTACCAGCCTGTTGTCGACAAAGATTAATACCAGCCAGACAAGCCAGGAAAAGAAAAGCGGGATGAGTAGCTGGTCTATTTGGATGCCGCTCCCTTCCCCGGCTTTGCCTCTTCGGTCCACCTTGCCGGCATCGAGGACATCCGGCCAACGCTTTCTGATCTTCTGCCTGGTAAAACCGGCGATGGCGCCGAGGACGGTTAGTATGGAGAAGCTCAGGAGCATTTTTCCCATCTGCTCCCGGGCAATGGTGACCATGTCCAAGACATAGAGGAGTAAAAGCACCACTAACATGGCGAGAGCGCCGCTGGTCACGGCGGCCCAGGGGCGGCACAATATCAGCCTGAGGCGCGGCCTGATTTTGGCTAAATCCCCCCGGCCTTTCCTGATCAACCATAAAAGCAAAGCGATACCGAGCAGTATAGTTATCCGACTCATTATATTGCATTGGCTCCTTTAAATATTGAATAATTTAGTCGGCGCTCCGAGCCGCTGCCAGAACAACTGCTAAGACTATTATAGGCCCTATTGTTATGCCAAAAGGGTGAACAAAGGGTGAATACTCAAGGCACACCACCAACCCCCAGACCTATGGCAGCCGAAGCTATATATGCCACCACTGACCAGGTGATGATGGCAAATAACAAAGCACCGGCGCCATACCCTTCATAGTAGAAAGGACAGCCCGGTGTGAAGCGGCTGTAGACACCGATTTCCATAATAGCGGCAATAGCGCTTGCTGCGCCGACAGTTATCATTAGCCCGCCCAATATTTGGAGAGCTTTTCTCAAGTGGACTGCTAACTTAATATGCATTTTCAAATCAACCTGACTACTATCTTTCTCGCCGTTCACAGGATCGCCTTCATAATTATCCGCTATCCAGAAGATCGCTCCTAGAAGCGGGAGATGTGCAAATTTTGTCAAGCCTGACTTCGGCAGGTGGTTACATATCTGCAAGCTAGCAGAACGATAGAAGCCCGACTCCACAAAGAATGAACGTTTCCGCTCCCTGCAAACGTCATGGTAATGACGACGTGGTTTGGGAGGCATTTGCAGTGGAGCATACTGTGATACTCGAAAGTTTGAGCATGCGCTACCCGCGCAGCCGCAAACCGGCGCTGGACAGCATTGACCTTGAGCTAAACAAGGGTATGTTCGGCATTCTCGGTCCCAATGGCGCGGGAAAAACCACCCTGCTGCGCATCTTGGCAACATTGCTGCGCCCTACCGGCGGGCGCGCCGTAATTTTCGGGCATGACGTCGCCCAGCAGCCCGATTTAGTGCGGCCACTGCTTGGCTATTTGCCTCAGGATTTCAACACCTACCGCCAACTCACGATTGAACAGACGCTGGACTACATAGCTTTGCTAAAAGACATCAACGATGCACAAGCCAGACGGCAAGAGCTGGAACGCGTGCTCTCGTTGGTGCACCTGACCAAGGAGAGACGACTACAGGTGCGGCACCTCTCCGGCGGCATGAAGCAGCGGTTAGGCATTGCCCAGGCGCTACTCGGCTCGCCTCGGATATTGATTGTCGACGAGCCGACTGCCGGTCTCGACCCGGAAGAGCGCATTCGTTTCCGCAACTTGCTGGCGGATCTCGCCAACGAGCGCACCGTCATCTTATCGACGCACATCGTCGGCGACGTGGAGAAAAGCTGTGGCCACCTAGCTGTTATTAGTCAGGGAAAGTTGCTTTTCACCGGTGAACCGACTGCGCTGGCCAAGGCAGCTTACGGAATGGTCTGGGAAACACACGTTAATGACGGCGCGCCCGAGTCGTTGCCTGCTTATGCCTGCGTGGTGGCCACACGGCCGACACGAACCGGCAGGATTGGGAGGGTAATCTGCCCGCATCCACCTACGCCAGACTCTACGCCTGCAGAACCATCGCTGGAAGATGGCTATTTAGTCATTATGGGCGCCTGCAGAGGTGACTCAAAATGAGAACGGTAGCATCGCAACAAACCAATCCGGTCCAGGCCATAGCATCGCTCGAATGGCGCTTGCAACTGCACAGCAAAGGTTATTGGTTTTCCTTGCTCGTGCTTATAGGCTACATTTTGTTTGGACTAACCGATAACTGGGAGCTTGCTCCCGGCAACCTCGCAGCGCAACTTGCCGACGGAGTCGTGCCCATCATCTTTGTAGTCGCCGGCTTTGTCACGCTCAATTGCACCGGCAGGGAGCAAACGGAACAATTCTCGGAAGTCTTCTACACCCTACCTGTTGACAGCCGGGCGATATACACAGGTAAAACCCTTGGCGCTGCGCTGTCGCTGCTGCCGCATTTCGGCTGCGTTGCAGCAATTTTCCTCGTACCGATCATTGGCCAAGGCTATATCGACGCCACGGTAGCATCCGCATGGGCGTTGGCCGTCGGCCAAATGATTCTTGCCGGCCTGGGTGGTCTGAGCGTCGCCATGTTCCTAACCGCCGTCTTCCGCAACGTGCGGCTACGCTATGTTGTCCTGCTTTTTTGGCTCTTCGGTATGATGGGCTTGAATGGGTTAGCCCGGATCGATGGCTTTAATCTGGTTCTGGGCTTATCCTTCCTTACGATCGATTCGGTGCCGTATGGATTCAGCGCTCTCAACGGTTTCTTCCGTTATCAGCGAGGTCACAGCGCCAGCCTGCGCTGGGCGGCCGCTCCGCTCAACTCTGCTTTGCAACAAGCCTTGTGGAACAGAAGTCATGGGCATGGGTTTTACGAGGAAAGCCCGGTGCTGGCAGGCGCGGCGTCCTACCTTACTCTGCTGTGGCTGGATCACATCGGCGCCGGGGTGAGCGAACAGGCGCTGGCCCGTTACGCCCAAACCGCCGCCAACACTGAAGCGCCCAACACCACGCAAAGGCGAATTGCCGAAGTAGTGTTGGAGCTGCATAGACAAAAACAAGCAGGCGGCAGCGCTCTAGTTGGCAAAACCCTGCGCCAGCTTTTAGAACTTGCTGCACAACGCGCCATCACCTGGGACGACTGGGAGGCTGTTTACAGTGGGCAATAATCCTGGCTGGCTGCAGCGCCTGTGGCATACATTGCGCATTTGCCGCTCCGCGCACATGGCCGCCACAGCAATCATCGTGTTGGCGGTCGTGATCGGGGTATTGGCAACCTTCGATGAGAGTCAACCAATGACTAGCCAGAGGCATGCTCTATTCGTTCTTGAAATGATCGTTCCGCTGGGCGTGCTGGCAGCGTTCTGCCACCTATTGACAATTGATCACGACAGTGGTTTTGCAGAAGTGCTGCACTCCCTGCCGACAAGTATGTGTCGCATCACCATAGAGCGGATCATCGTCGCCACAATACTGATATCAAGCTTTGTCGCCTTCATCATCGAACTCCTCCACCAATATGCAGGGCTGGACCGGTGCTTGGCCTGGCAGGCGTTTGCTCTTCCCGCCTTGTTTCTCTTCGGCCTGACACAAACTGCCTCTGTTGTCGGAGGCAATTGGATCACCGGGTTAGGCGCGGGAAGTGTTTACATGCTGGTGGACGCTCTGACCAATGGCCAGATATCCGGCGCCTTCTTTTTGTACCAGGTCAGCCGTGGCACAGGAACCGTGCCGTTGGTCACGAACCGTTGTATGTTGGCAAGCGCAGGTCTAGGCCTCCTTGTGTTAGCGGTAGTGTGTTACAGTCGCCAGCGTCGCTCGAATCTAGGATTGCAAAGGCGGTAGCGAATGAATGCGGATGCCAGCAAGGAAAATTGCATTAGTGACGCGGACATCGTCGCCTCGTTAAGGAGCGGCGACAGCGCGTGCATTGAGGTCTTGGTTGCCCGCTACCAAGCTCCGTTGTTGCGTTACGCTTTCCGGTTGTTGGGTGAACCGACAGCAGCCGAGGATGTGGTGCAGGAGTCGTTTATCCGCCTGTTGACGAGCCTCGAGCAATTGCGGGACCCTACCAAACTGCGCAGTTACCTGTATCAGATAGCCACTCGGCTATGTCGCGACCAACAACGGCGGCCGAGCCGGCGCGAGCAGCCGGTCGGCGAATGGGAGTCTGATGCGCTTGCCACATGTGCCCCCGAATCGACAGACGAACGATTCTACATTGCCGATTTGCTGCGCCGGCTCAATCCACGCCATGCTGAAGTGATAGTGCTGCGTTATTACGAAGATATGGATCTGGCGACTATCGCCTGCATTCTCAATGTTCCCGTTGGAACGGTCAAGTCCCGTCTGCATAGCGCATTGCGCAGGTTGCATGACATGCTCACTGAGCCGGAGTTTGTTAGAAGAAAGGCGGCAGTGTGGTGAAAAAGCTATGGCAAGCATATGTCGACGCTGGATTGCCCCAGCCTGATAGCGCGGTGTTATCCAAATTGGAGGCTGCCTTGCAAGCCGAGCATGTACCTATACCCAACTCAGAAGCGCAGGAAGCGCTGTTACAGCGGTTAAAGGCAGATCAAGCGCGTCTGCGGCCACAAGCCGGCACGCTTTCGTTTCGCCGCCAAATGCTAGCCTCACGTCGCAGTGCTCGGTATCCAGGTGTCGTGCCTGCCCGATTGGCACCGTTGTTCGCTATGGTCGTGCCGCAAATGCGCTTGTTGAGCATGTCTTTTTGGCTGGCCACGGCCGTCATCATGTTTCTTGGCGGGCTGCTGACCTCTCCAGCGCTTTTTGAAAGATACCACATTGCGCCCCTGTTCATTGTAGCGCCTTTGTTGGCGGCGTTGGGAGTGGCCTTTGCCTTTCGTTCATATAATAGCCGAGTCGCGGCCTGGGAACAGTCCTGCCCTATAACACCAATGCAACTGGTAATAGGAAGGCTATCCGTGGTAGTGGCATACGACATCATTCTTGGTATGATCAGTTCCTTGTTTACAGCCTGGCAGGGTTTGCCGGCCCCGCTTGTCATGATCATTTGCGCCTGGTTGTTGCCCCTCATAGCCTTCGCAGCCATATTGTTGCTCTTCACAATCCACTTGGATAGCAAGTCTGCAGCCGCTATCGGCGTTCTGATATGGTTGGCCTTCACGTTGGTTACACACGGCGGCAGCGCGCTGTTGTCGCTTTCGCTGAAAAGCCTGGCCATGGCGCTGGCGCCGACCATTGGTTTGGCAGTATACAGCTGCCGACTGGCAGCAGCCAGAATCAAGCGTTGGAGCATGTTGCAATATGCAAGTTGAGCTGCGACGGCTGACAAAACGATTCTCCGAGAAGATCGTGCTGGATAGCATCAACGCCACGGCTGCCACCGGAGAGGTGATTGCCGTTGTTGGTCCCAACGGCGCCGGCAAGTCGGTTTTACTTGAATTATTGGCCGGGCTGGAAACGCCGAGCGCGGGAACGATTGTCGTCGACGGATGCGATATCCGGGGTGATTTGATGGCCTATCGCGATCGCCTAGGCTACTTGCCGCAAAAGCCCGGCTTTCATGAACAGTTGTCACCTCGAGCCTGGCTGATGTACCTTGCCGAGTTGAAAGCTATTCCTTCTCACTTGCAGAAGCAGCGTGTCGGGGAGTTGTTAGCTCAACTAGATATTCCTGGTCGGCAATCCATTGCCAGACTGTCTACCGGAATCAAGCAGCGCCTCGCCTTAGCTACTGCTTTCTTGAATGATCCAGAGTTGGTGTTGCTCGACGAGCCTTTGTCTGCTCTAGACACGCAAATGCGTCTGGGCGCTATAGAATGGCTGGCCGCCCGACAAGCCGGTCGCCTCACGTTCCTCGTGTCACACATCCTCGCAGGGTTGGAAGACTATATCACGCGGCTATGGCTGCTGGTCGATGGTCGATTGGAAGCCGATGTCGACGTGCGGGAGCTGTTGCGCACTACAGACGGCAAAATGTGCTTGGAGGATGTGTATATGGCGCTGCGCAATAGGCCGCAGAAATAGACAAATAGGCAGACTGCTCCCATGAGCTGGGCTTAAGTTTGTGTTTTAGATTGATGCTGTATGGAGTCTCCGATTAGCAGAAAGACTGACGCCCACGTTTTATTGAAATCGAATGCTGGGTTTTCCAGGGTACCGCCGATACAGTCCTATGTATTGCCGGCAAAAGCCAACCTCTTTGAGTTGCCAGCGCCTAGCCACTTCGGATGGCAATGGGATGGAGAGGTGCTGCTTGGGTGTCAGCAAAGACATAATTCCCGGTCTTTATATTCCTTGAAGGAATGGCACCATATGGAAGCAAAAGCTACTCTAAAGACTAAGGATCTGTTTGGCTTTTCAATAAAAAGGAAGAGGGGATTGTTGTCCATGGCCGGAAAAAGCTTTCCCAGTGTCCGTCCCTTGCTGGTAAAAAAGGACGTCGAGGGCCGGAATATCGCCATTGATACACCGGAAAAATGGGCGGAAAGGCGGGCGGAGCTGAAAAGCATAATCGAATTCTATCTGGGCGAGAAGCCTGTTTTCTCCCCTCCGCCGCCGGTTTTTCACTGTTATGAGGAGAACGATACTCCCGATTACCGTCATCTGCTGATTGGGTATGAAGTGGAGCCTGGGGAAGAAGTGAAAGCGCACCTGCTCCTCCCGCCCAAAGAAAAAAGACTCTCCAATGCCGCTGTCTTGTGCCTGCACGGCACCAGCACCGAAGCCAAGGACACCCAGATGGGCCTGGGCCAGCTTCCCGGCCGGGATTGGGGCCGCTATCTGGCTCGCCGCGGTTTTGTCACCCTTTCTCCCGACCATGCCTGCTCCGGTGAGAGGCAGCCGGCCGGGGTGAAGCCTTATGATTCCAGCCCTTTTTACGCCCGCCATCCCAGGTGGTCGATGATGGGCAAAGCCATTTGGGACGGGGAGCGGGCTGTTGATATCCTCTGTCAGCTGACCGATGAAGTTGATCCGGAGCGCATCGGCGTCATAGGCCATTCGCTTGGCGGCTATGGTAGCATTTTCCTCGCCGCCTTCGACTCCCGCATCAAAGTTGCCGTCTCCAGCTGCGGCCTCACCACCTGGGAAGGTAACCCCAAGCGTATGTCGTGGGCCCGCGACACCTGGTATATTCATTTTCCCATGTTACGGGAGATTTTCCTCAAAGATATGGAACTCCCCTTCGATATGCATGAGTTTGCCGCCTTGATCGCTCCGCGGGCCTTTTTGAACATCTCCGGAATGAGCGACAAGACGTATGCAGAGAGCGCCGCTGATCTGCCGGAAGTAGGCTGGCAACTTTATAGCGTGTATAACCTCCTGGGAGCGGCGGAGCGTTTTGCCTGGTTTCTGTTTGGTGCCGGTCATGATGTGCCCAATTATTCCCAGGCGCTGGCGGCGGCCTGGCTGGAGCGCTGGCTGGTGAATTGAGCTAAAGGTTCGACTGGCATCTTATAATAAATTAATAATTGAACTGCTTAATGATTGAACTGCGGTGCGGGTGGTTGGGGCGGCTCACCCAGAAGAGCGAGCGGATCGGCATGGGTTAAGGTGGTAAAGGGCACCCAGGCGCTCATCACCGGCCGCAACGGCTCCAGCTGGGCCAGCACCCGCTTCACATACACCTCGGGCCAGGCTTCCACTACCAGCCGCCCGCCGACGAATTGCCCGTCTTCATAACGCCAATCCACGAGGCGCGGCAGCAGGCGATCACGATACCGGCGCAGGAATATCTCTAGACTGCCCCGGTGCCCGTCTTGTAGATCAACGATCGGCCCGCCCTTGTCGGCATTGGCCACGAGGAAAGTGAGGGTTTCCCGCGGCGAGCCTCTGCCCGGCGGCAGGATGATTTTGGCTCCGGTGGAAGGGATATACACTTCGTCGCTTTCCACAGCTACATAATCATACAAAGAGGAATCGCCGCGCCGGTAGGCCACTTCGCAGGCCACCATCAGGCCGTCGCGATGAAAACCCATGTAGTTGGTGGAAGCGTTCTTCGCCTGTTCCAGCACCGTGGTATCGCAGGTCTGACCGCGGCGCAGCTCGTCGGGAATCCCGCCGTCGGGACGGATCATGCTTTTCTTGAGCAGGTCCTTTTGGCTGAAAACCTGGTGATCGCAGCTGGAGGCGGTGGGGCCGATTTTATACCCACCGGCTTGGGCGAAAAACTCTCTTCTGGCCAACTCCCAGGCCTGGGCGGCAGTCAGCTTTTCATCCAGGGCTGCATTCTCGCTTTTAAATACCAGGTCGGGACGGTCCCAGCAATAATCAGCCAT